>NZ_CP048660.1 GCF_015218165.1 Acinetobacter piscicola
TTGTTGCATAAAGATTTCATAACTATATGATTTTAAAAGTTTTGATTATTTTTTGATCCAAAATTAAATTTATTTAAATCAGATGCTTACATATTTATACAACAGAGCCGACTGAAGATACTATTAAATTAAAGAAGTCTAATTAGATATTTACAATCTAATAGAGTCTAACAACTTGCTTTAAGCTCTATTAATTTTGCATGGTGTCACGAGGAACCGGGATTTGCTATCAGTTCAATCTGGAATATCTGGCCCCAGTAGTCTGAAGCAATGGGATCGATGGGCAGGGCTCTGCCTTTGCTGATACATCAGGCAGCTTAAAAGTATTTACGCCAGCCAATAGAAAAAACACCAAAGTTCACTACCAGATAGCGAGTTATAATTTAAATTTGAGCGAGTTGGGGGATGCTTCAAATTATAAATCTTTGTGCAACAAAGCCCTACTATTCTGAAATGACAGCTTTGTCCGTTATAATTGTATAAACATTTTTAGTGTCTGGTAATTATGTCCTCATTGATCAATTTTCTATCTCGCTTTAGTACTGCAACTCTTCAGCGCAGCCAGAGCTATGCTAAACACATTGATAGGAAAACGATTGAGTTCTTTGAGGAAAAAGACGGGGTTACGATGTATGCCCAAATTGAAGGGACAGATTATTACGATACTGCAATTACCTATAATCCCCAAAAAGACCGTTTAATCGATGACGACTGCACTTGTCCGGTTGGATATAACTGTAAACATGCTGCTGCTTTAGCCAAATTATTTTATCAAGAATATCGAGAAGGATATCTGAAGAGCTATGTTGACTCTCAGTCATCATCTCACACTCAAAAAGATCGGGTTGCAATTAATCAAGCACAACGCTGGTTAAGTGAGTTTAAGCAGTATTTACAACATACCCAGTTAGAGCAGCAAAAGACAACGAGTAATTATTTACTTTATTATTTAGATCAGCCTTTAGGTCTATTCGGGTTAAAACTTGAGGTTCGCAAAGGTAGACGTAATAAAAGTGGGACGATCACAGGTGTCAGTTCTTATACTGAATATGGCAATATTCTAAAAAAACGTCTGTCTTTGCCTGATGGGAAGCGACAATTATTTAATCAAATTTATTATTATGCCAAGCTCAATCAGAATGAGTTTTCTTATGGAAATAGTCTTGATATATCAGGCATTGTTTTAGAGCATTTTAAATCTTTCATTCAGAGTGGTGATGTCTATTGGAAACAAAAAAGTGATGCTCCACTTACATGGTCAGAACAAAGCTATCAGCTTGAATTTTCTTGGCAAAAGAGCATTGAAAAACAGACTGAGCACTTAGATTTTGAGTTGGTCAATGGAAATGTTCGACTCAATTTAAAATCGAATCCACATCTTCAAATTCTTGTAAGTCAGCCACTTTGTTATATCGATATTCACAAGAATACGGTAGGGCAACTCTATAGTGAATATACATCGGATTTACTGTACTACCTTTGGCGGATGCCAGAGATGCCTGCGACGGTTTTGACTGAGTTTGAGCAGCTTACTCATCAATCTACAACGATACATAACTTGCCGAAACCTGGGTTTCTTCAAGAGATTGAAGTCTTACAGGGTAATCCCCAGCCAATTTTACGCTTTGGTGTTTTAGATAAATTTGATTGGAAATGGGAAGAGTCTGTTTGTGCTGAAATTGAATTCTCCTATGCAGGCGGGCGAATTAAAGCAGGTACATCAGGTGACAGTTTCATTGGTGAGCAGCATGACAAAATGGTGCGACAGCTTCGGGACTTAGTTCAGGAACAACAGTCAATCCAGCGTTTACAGCTATTGGTCGAATCACTGAAGTGGGTGAAAGATCTTAGTTATGACCAGCAATTAAAACTGGATAAACAACGTCTCGATTCTATGGTTTTTGCTTTCTATGGAGACTGGATCAAACAGCTGATGCCCATCAATCAAATTGAGTTGATGGGCTGGCAGATAGAGCATCTGGAAAACAGCCCCTTTAACCTGCAATATGTTGAAAATTTAAATATTTCTATCACTGAAGCTGAAGGCCAGCAGGACTGGTTCAATATCGGGGCGACGGTTCAAGACAGTGCAGGCAATTCTTATAATTTACTTGATGCGCTCGTAGCTTTGGTGCGAGTAAATCCTGATTTACTTGATCCGCGGACTTTTATTCATCTGCATGACAGTCAAATTTTCACCGTGAAAACTGCAGTTGATCAACCTGATTTGGCGCTATCCGCTAGGGATATTAAGCCGGTATTATTGCATCTGCAGAGCATTTTACAGCAAGAAGAGCGCAGTATTGATCGCTATGATGCGAGTCAACTAGTAGAATTGCAGCATAATCTTGGGATGACATGGCAGGTCAGTGATCGCCTGCAGAAATTTGTACATAAATTCAAACAAGGCTATCAGCAACAACTGCCGACACCACAAGGTTTTCAGGGGGAGTTGCGTCTATACCAGCAGCAGGGCTTAGGCTGGTTACAGTTTTTAAGGGAAACCCAGCATGGCGGGATTCTGGCAGATGATATGGGCTTGGGGAAAACAGCACAAACTTTAGCCCATTTACTCATGGAAAAGCAGGCTGGATATTTGCAGGATAGTCCCGCCTTAATTGTTGCACCCACATCGCTGATGCATAACTGGTTCAAAGAAGCGGAGAAATTTACCCCAGAGCTCAAGGTATTGCTGCTACAGGGGCCCGATCGCCATCAGTATTTTGAGCAGATTCCGCACTATGATATTGTGTTAACCACCTATCCGCTTCTGGCGAGAGATGAAGAGCAACTAAAGCAATATGAATATCATCAACTCATTTTGGATGAGGCGCAGAATATCAAAAATCCGCGCGCCAAAGCTGCACAGGTAGTACGGCAATTAACAGCGCGACATCGTCTATGTCTAACCGGTACACCTATGGAAAATCATTTGGGTGAGCTGTGGGCACTATTTTATTTCCTGATGCCAGGATTTTTATATTCACAAGAAATTTTTAATAAAAAGTACCGTCATCCGATTGAAAAGCGCGGTGATGAGCAGTTAAGACAAAAGTTGGTCAACCGGATTAAGCCCTTCATTTTACGTCGCTTGAAAACTGACGTAGCCAAAGAGTTGCCAGAAAAAACCACGATTGAAGTCAATATTGATATGAATGACCAGCAATCCAAGTTATATGAGGCTGTTCGTGCCACGATGCAGGCAAGCATTCAGAAAATTGTGGCAGAAAAAGGCTTTAAACGTAGTCAAATTCAAATTTTAGATGCCTTACTGAAGCTACGTCAGGTGTGCTGCCATCCTAGCTTACTGAAACTGGATTCAGTGAAAATTGGGCAGGCGCATTCTGCCAAACTTGAACAGTTGATGGATATGGTCGTTCCAATGGTGGAAGAGGGGCGAAAAATTCTTATCTTCTCTCAGTTTACCTCAATGTTGGAACTGATTGAACAACAGTTCCATCACGCAGAAATTGGCTATGTGAAGCTGACTGGAAAGACCAAAAAGCGAGATGAAGTCATTACAGCGTTTCAGTCTGGACAAGTGCCGGTATTTTTAATCAGTCTGAAAGCAGGAGGGGTCGGTTTGAATCTAACTGCCGCAGATACGGTCATTCACTATGATCCATGGTGGAACCCTGCTGCTGAAGATCAAGCTTCAGATCGTGCATGGCGGATTGGACAGGACAAGCCGGTATTTGTGTATAAGCTGATTACTAATAAAAGCATAGAAGAAAAAATTCTTGCCTTACAGCAAAATAAAGCAGAACTGGCACACTCTATTCTAAGTACAGATCATGAAGGCGAAGCGAAACTGACGGAAAATGACGTGATGAACTTGTTTGAGAAATTTTAGTTTGGTTTCAGATTACCCTAATCATCTGTAAGTATCTGAAAGTCCGGATGCAATTTTTTCCAATGTTCTCTTAATTTTTCTTTATGAACAGAAATCATAGGTAAGTCTAGTAATAGCACTGGCCATACCGACCGTGCTTTGTCCATGATCGCGTGAAGTTGTTTTTCAATAACACGCCATGGAACACCGACTTTTTCAGCCCATTGTTCAAAGTGTTTCATCTCAGCTAAATACCAATCTTTATTTTTGGCAAGATTCAATGCGAAATGACGCTCATTTTCAATATATACACTAGTCATCAATATATCGTATGCGGAAGATAATCTTGGTGTTCTTTTGTCCTGATAAATCATACTCCAGTTTTTTAAGTGTACATCTCCATTGGCGAGCAAAATGTTGACAAGTAAGCGGCTGGCAAATTGCTGAATATCAAGAATTTTGTTATCTGAAAATTGATAAATGATCTTTCCTATCTGCTCATAATTTGTGGGGCTGTATTTCTGCTGTGGATATGCACCGAAGATCTGAGCAAAGTCTTCGATGTGAATAAGCTCTGTAGTATCAGCAGTACTCTGTCTATCAAATCTTTTGATTGCAAAAGCATATTGCTCTTGGGGTAAATTTAATGGTGGAAGGTTTTGTAAGAGTGCCATATCCACCAAGCGAATCTCAGGGACATCTATTCCGACCATTTTGGCAAGGCTCATCATAGAATATTCATTTAGCGGAACAAAAGCATGTCTGGAAGAAGGAGTTTTGATAATCCAGTCCCCGAGTAGAGCCGTTTCCGTTGCCTGTGCTAGTGTAAAACGCCCATCTTTGGCTTTCATGGAAAACTTCATTTGGACGCCAGCCAAGGAAAACTTATTATCTGTTCGAATCTCTTGCTTTAAAATTTGATCTGGATTCGAGATCTGCAGTTTGAATTTTATTTCATCTGGAATTTCTTCTGGATCTAATGGAGTCGCAATGAGTGCTCCAGGTAAATCATGACCTAAAGCTGCCAATAACTGAAATTCATTGTCTATATGTACTTTGAGGCTTTGTGCAATCAGTTCACGTAATGCACCTTCTGGTAGCAAGTTTGATAGCAAGGGGTGTAAGCGCTGATGAGTAACATAGGTCTTTTCTAAAATTTTATCCGCTTGAGGATACAAGGGGGAAGTCAGCAGGCTCAAGGTCGGACGTTGCTGATCAAAGCGGAAAGAATCTGTAAAAACCAGAATATTTTTTCCGCTCTGAAATCCTGCCAAGTATCCAACGATACCGTGATGTAATGTTAATTTCAGGACGGCAACAGTATTCATGGTTCCTCTCCTCCGAGAAGATCTTTCCATGGTTTAGTCATTAAGTCATCCTGATCTTCAATAGTGACTTTAATTTCATCATTCAATAATTGTCTGATCAAATGAACCTTATCATCAGGGATGAGCATCAGTTGAGCATTTAATCCTGCCGCTATAATTTCTAAGGTCTCTAATCGAGGGTTGCCCTGACTTTCCAGTTTTTGGTACTGCTGTCTTGAAATGCCTGTACGGGATTGCATATCAATTTGCTTTAAGCCCAATTGGGTTCGTCTTTTTTTGATTTGCTGAAGTAAAGACTTATTCATTGTAGATACATTTATTTCTTTTGGATCCTATAAGAAACATATTAGTTTCTTTTTTTTTGAAAAGCAATTTATGACTTTATCATTTCGATCTGTAAAAGCCCTAGCTACGTAGTGATCTGAAATCACTCTGAAAATACAGTTAAAATACGCGGTTCAATTTACCTTAATCTACTTACGTAATTGGCAGCCAGATCTGAACTGTTGGCAACTCTCTGGCAAAATTTCCTGACAGCCCTGCATTTAACTGCCTAGCGCAATCTGATAATAAATAATAACAAACCCGCCGTGCAGTTAGCATACAGTAAGTAAAGGAATGGTTGACTGTGATCATAAAAATAGCATATCAAGCCGGAGGGAAACTAGACGGCTAAGTATAGTAACATCAATAGTTTAGGACTTACGCATTGACGGATTAAAAAAAGTATTAAAATACTTTATAAAGTATCTGTGATCAGACGAATTAAACATGCTTCTACAGCAACTTGTACTCTACCCATTTATATGGGCTTTCTCATGACAGAACCGAACTCTATTAGCTGCACACAACTTGCCGAGACTTATAACATCTCGCATGATAGTGTAAATCGCTTTCTAGAGCGTGAAGACTACACACCTCACGACCTATATCAAGAAGCAATTCAACATATTGATAATAATAAACTTATAGTCAGTATTGATGATACTGTTTTAGATAAACCGTATAGTCAGCATATGGACTTAGTTAGCTATTTTTGGTCAGGCAAACACCACCGATCTGTCAAGGGTATTAATCTCATTACCTTGTATGCGACAGATCAAAATGGTCAAAATATTCCAATTAATTTCCGATTTTATGACAAATCTCAAAGTAAAACCAAGAATGATTACTTTATGGAGATGTTAAGTGAAGTACTCAGTTGGGGTGCAAAGATTCAATTTATTACAGGTGATAGTTGGTATTCATCGACTGCAAATCTAAAAACCATAAGAAAATATGGTATTCGATTTATGTTTGGTATCGACTGTAACCGTAAGGTTTCCCCAGAAAAAGGACAATGGTTTCAACTGCGTTTATTACCAGATTTCCATCAGGGTCAAGTGGTCTGGCTCAAAGATTTTGGCTTTGTACAATTATTTAAGACTCAGTTAAAAGAACAGCAGAGGTTTTATATTGTGTATCAAGATGAAGATGATTTATTGTCCTTTGAGGGTTTTCATGAATTACATTCAAGTCATTGGAAAATAGAGTAATATCACCGGGTGATTAAACAAGTTTGTCATATTGAAAAGTTTCAAGTGAGACGATCTAAACTGATTTTGAATCATATTTTTTCAGCCTTAATGGCCTACGTCGAGATACAAAAGAACCAGTTTGAGCGGATCTTTGAAAATGTATATCGTTGGCAGAAGAAATTATTTAGACCAATCATCAAAGACTTCATTGATGACTTTATTCTCGATAAAAATCATCTGCTACCACAGAGAATCTATAAATAATACTGCGTAAGTCCTATTTTATATAAAATCATGAAATATATAGAAATATAGGTTTATTTTTTGTTTGTTTTTTTAATCAAAATTATGAAAAAACTATAACAGTAAGAGAAAATAATTTAATAAAAATGGTGTGCTTTTTTAATTTGGTGTGTTGTAACTAAATTTTCATATATATTTAACTAGACATTAATTATTCAATTCAAAAACTTTTCTTTAATCTGGCTTGGAGAATGGAATTGCTTGTTACCCGTTATAAGCCTTGGATCATGATCATACTACTGGTTTTGCTCGTCAGTTTTGCTATATATCGCTGGTGGCAAGGACCATTGTTACCTACTTATGAAGTCGTATCTAGTCCATTGATTCAGACAGTTGTTGCTTCAGGACGGGTAGAGAAAGTATCTCGGACTCAGATTGGTAGTGAAATTACAGGGGTTGTTCTTGAGCGC
The DNA here is from genome assembly GCF_015218165.1 of Acinetobacter piscicola. Classification (NCBI taxonomy): domain Bacteria; kingdom Pseudomonadati; phylum Pseudomonadota; class Gammaproteobacteria; order Moraxellales; family Moraxellaceae; genus Acinetobacter; species Acinetobacter piscicola. Next base: position 7,391 of record NZ_CP048660.1, read on the forward strand.
TTGGTTCAAGAGGGAGATCGGGTCTCTCGAGGGGATGTTCTTTTAGTACTGAAATCTGATGAAATTTCAGCGCAGGTGCGGCAGGCAGAAGCTGAATTAAAGGAACTCGCAACCACTAGACGTCCGCAAGCAGAATTCGATTTAGCGAATGCCAAAGTGCAATTAGAACAGGCTCAAAGAGAAGCGGTACGCAGACGAAATACCGAATTAGGAATATTATCAGCAGAGGAAAGGGAGAAATCGATAGAGGCAGAAAAACTCGCCCGTAATAATTTGGAATCAGCTCGATTAAAAGTTGCTTCACTTGCCCCAGATAAAGTTGAAGAGACAAAATTACGTGAACAACTCGCTGCATTACAAGCGCAACTCGCCAAGACCAAAATTCGCGCAGAAGTTTCAGGTATTATTTTAACCCGTAATGTTGAGCCAGGGGATTTGGTGCAACCGAGTCAGACTCTGTTCACTATTGCACTGGATGGTGCGACTGAAATACGAGTGCCATTTGATGAGCGAAATTTACCACTGCTGGCTTTACAACAAAAAGCATCAGTGATTACGGATGCCTATCCAGATCAACCTTTTCCTGCCCATATTAATTTTATTGCCCCAAGTATTGATGCTCAACGTGGCACAGTAGACGTTCGATTAACAGTTGATCCAGTCCCTGATTTTTTGCGTCAAGACATGACGGTATCGGTAAATGTTGAAACCAACCAGCGCGAGCGAACCATGGTCATTCCAAATGATGCTTTAAGCAGTATAAGTGGCAACAAGGCTATGGTTATTTTAGTAAGAGATAGAAAAATTCAACGTCATCCTATCACACTGGGTTTACGTGGTTTGGTCATGTCGGAAGTTGTAGCTGGATTGAAAGAAGGTGATCACGTCCTTACCGATGCAGAATCAGTGCTTAAAGATGGAACTCGTGTCCGAATAGAGCAAACTAAACGTGTCTTGCAGAATCAAACGCATCCGACAAATAGCAAAAATGAATTACCGGTGAAATTCGATTGAAAAACTTTTTTGGGCGACTTTGGGCAGAGTGGACCATCGCAATCAGTTTTTTGCGAGAGGGTCGCACACAGTCGATGATGATTACCATTGGCGTCGCGGTGGGGGTAGCGGTCATTGTGTTCATTAGCGCCTTAATTCAGGGCTTACAATCGAATATTGTAGAAAGGACTTTAGGGACGCAGGCGCATATTCGTTTGCTTTCACCAGATGAGGTGAATCACATTGTGCCACCAGTAGCAGGAACACTTCAGTTGTTACAAGAAGATAAGCGTGCACAACGCTTACGTTCTATGAATAATTGGCAGCAGATGACTGGGACTTTAGATCAGTTACCGGTGTTGACTGCGGTTTCTCCTGTGGTCTCTGGTCCTGCATTTGTACAGCGCGGAGATGCGATTCAATCGGTTGCATTGGTTGGTATCAACCTTGAACGTTATCAACAGATTATTCCGTTGAAGCAATATATGGTGAGTGGTGAATTACGGGTCAGTGCGGATAATGTATTAATTGGGCGTCAATTAGCCAAAGATTTGGGTGTGCAAGTCGGGAGCAAATTAAGATTAGATACTGGGCAACAGAAAAATGCAGTGGTGAATATCTCTGGAATATTTGAACTGGGCGTGCGTGAATTGGATGCGCGCTATGTCTATCTGGATTTGAAACAAGCGCAATCTTTACTTAATTTGCCGGGTGGGGTCACCGTGATTGATCTGACGATCCAAGATATTTTTCAGGCGGATCAAGTTGCCTCACAAATTAGACGCCTGACTGGATTAAAAGCAGAAAGCTGGATTGAAACCAATGCTCAATTAATGAATGCGATTACCGCTCAAAGTCTTTCGACCAACATGATTATTGTTTTTGTAGGGATTTCAGTCGCTTTTGGCATTGCCAGTGTGATGTCGGTGAGTGTGGTGCAACGGACTCGGGAAATCGGTATTTTACGTGCAACTGGGGCTACACAAACGCAAATTTTAAGAGTTTTCTTATTTCAGGGAGCAATTTTTGGTCTGCTTGGTTCGATGCTTGGTAGTGTTGTCAGTTATTGTCTAATTTGGGGATTTAATCAGTTTGGTCCCGGTTTGTTTTATATTTCGATTTCAATCAAGCTTATCTTGTCAGCATTATTCTTGGCGACTTTAACGGGAGTTTTGGCTGCTGCAATACCATCCCGTCGGGCTGCTGCACTCGATCCTGTGGAGGCAATTCGTCATGTCTGATTCATCTGAGGAAGTACTACGTTTAGAAGCATTGCGAAAGTCCTATAATGTTGGGCAACCTAATGAAGTGGAGGTATTACATGGAATTGACCTGTGTATTCAACGGAATGACTTTGCTGCATTAATTGGTCCTTCTGGTTCAGGCAAAAGTACTTTACTGAATATTCTTGGCTTATTAGATCAGCCTAGCTGTGGTGAGTTGTACTTGTTGGGTCAGGCAACAAGTCGTATGGATGATATGGCTCGGACAGCATTACGTGGCAACAGTATAGGTTTTGTGTTTCAATTCCATCATCTTATACAGGCCTTTACTGCCTTAAATAATGTGCTTATGCCATTAATGCTGAAGCAAGGCAAGCCAGATCAATCTGCGTTGCAATATGCCCATGAATTATTGGCCGCTGTAGGGTTAGATAAGTTTGCTGACCGTAAACCAAATGAGCTTTCTGGAGGGCAGCAGCAACGCGTAGCGATTGCACGTGCACTGATTACTCAGCCTGCACTATTGTTGGCCGATGAACCGACAGGTAATCTTGATACTCAAACTGCTGCGGAAATGTTTGAATTATTTCGTAAAGTTCATCGCGAACATGACTGTGCAGTCTTATTGGTGACTCATGATCCTAGATTATCGGCAACCTGTGATCGAACCATTAATTTGGTGGATGGGAGAATTCAGAGTGATTCCAAAAATGATATAAGCTCAGTGTGAATGTGAATCACGTATCTGGGAAAAGCAGTTCAAAGCATATACCTTCTGCGCTATTAATCGCCTGATACATCCCTTGATGAAGCGTCATAATAGATGCCACAATGGATAGTCCTAAACCACCTGTTTGATGATAACTTTGTCTACTGGAACTGCATTGATAAAATCGCTCAAAGATATGCGGCAAATGTTCCGAGGCAATTTCTAAACCACTGGTCACGACCGATAGCGCAATCATAGGCAGTTTGTTGATAATCTTTCGATAGCTATGCACATAAATAGTCCGGTGCTTGCCGCCATGAATCAGGGCATTCGAGAGCAGATTATACAGAGCTTGTTGTAACTGTTCTGGATCTGCCAATAGCTCAGTTGCCTCAAGCTTTAAAACAAAATTGCAGTGTTGTTCTTCGGCTTGATACTCAAAAATGCTGAAGATATTTTCTATAAAGGATTGTAGTTGAATCTTCTGTTTGTTTAAGTAAACTTTGTGTGCATCTGCGCGGGCTAGAAATAGCATGCTGTCAATCATTCTTTTTAAGCGTTGATAGTCCTCTAGGTTGGAAATCAGTACTTCCTGATACTGTGAGGGACTGCGTTCACTCATGAGTAAAATTTCGGTTTGTCCGATTAAATTATTCAATGGTGTTCTAAATTCATGAGCAATGTCTTCTGAAAAACGATTCAGCTGGCTATATCCCAGCTCAATACGGTCGAGCATAGCATTGATATCGGAGGCCAGTTGTGCAATCTCTTGAGGAGGATAGGGCAGATTGAGTCGCTGTTCAAGTTGCTGAATATTTATCGCATGGGTTTGTTCTCGCAGGGTTCTTAATACTTTTAATCCCAGATGGCTAGCAATAGCACAAAGGATGAAAATCGCCAAGATACCTGTGAAAACATAGATGACAAGACTCTTTTGAAAAGGTGCAATGATGCCTAAACGTTCAGACCACTGTTTGCCTGCAATTAACAGATACGGCTGGCGATTAATTTGAATGGTTTTCCAGGCAATGCGGGTGGGATAAGCATGCGCCGATAAATCTTGGAATTGAATTTGGGGCTGATGGGTAAATTCAGGTAGAGGAATGCCAAGAGGATTAATGCTGATCAGCGCCTGATCACCCTGAATCAATAAAAACAAATTATTCTGATTTCCCAACATGTTTTGATACAGCTTCGGGCGAGCGATAATCTGTTCAATATTGCTACTGTCTTGTAGTAATATTTCCAGTCGCTCAATTCGCTCAATCAAAGCCCTATCTTGTTGAGCAATTAAAATCTGGTTGATACCCAGATAGGTCATAAATGCTACACAGCACAAGACCATTGCAGCACACCCTGTAACCAAGAGTGTTAATCGGAGTTCTAGAGAACGAATCGGTTTCAACATTATTTCTCTGCCGAAATTTTATAGCCCAAACCGCGAACAGTATGAATTAACTTTATATCATGTCCCTCATCAATTTTACTACGTAAACGCCGTACCGCTACATCAATAAAATTGGTATCGGTATCAAAATTGATTTGCCAGACTTCAGAAGCTATTTGCCTGCGCGTAATAATTTCATTCGGATGGCGCAGCATAAAGCGCAACAGATTGAATTCTTTTCTACTGAGTTCTATCGACTGCTCGTTACGCCAGACTTTATGATGGATCAAATCCAATTTCAAATTGGCAATTTCTAATTGGTTTTCCTGTGCATACTGCTGGCGTCTAAGTAGACTTTTAATTCGGGCCAGTAATTCAATATAAGAAAAAGGCTTGGCCAGATAATCATCGGCGCCCAGTTCCAAACCTTTGACCCGATCAATCACCTGATCTTTTGCTGTAAGAAAAATGACCGGAATTTGGGAAAATTGTCGCAAGACTTTCAGGACTGCCCAGCCATCAATATCGGGCAACATTACATCTAATATGACTAGGCTATATGCATGCATCTTTAACTTTTCCAAGCCTTCTAGTCCTGAGTGGACGCATTGCGCCTCATAGCCAGATTCATTTAACCCTTTAACCAGATATGAGGCGATCTTCGCTTCATCTTCGATAATTAGAATACACATTTTGTTCAGACTCATTTTAAAGATGACAATTTTGTAATGTGATTGTCATCCTTCAAATCATTCAGGTTGTATAAAATTTTTAAAACTTAATTCAGGGCAATCATGATGAACAAACTCAAAGGGCTTATTGCAACAGTAATGCTGATGAGTAGCAGTACTTTTGCACAATCCGTTCAATTGAATCAAGTTTATTCACTTGATTCTCAGTCAGCACGAACTCTTATGGATGCTGCGGTGACTGCGTGTCAAAAAATACAGCACAATATTGCTGTGGTGGTGGTGGATCGAGGCGGAAATACGTTAATGGCAAACAGGCATGAAACTGTCGGACCGCATAATTTGGGCGCAGCTGAAAAGAAAGCCTATACCGCCTTATCGACCAAAACGGCGACTATGTTGTTAAGTCAAAATGCCCATGAAAACAAGGATGTAAAAAATTTAACCACCTTATCCAATCTACTGCTGTTGGGTGGCGGTGTACCTGTGCGTTATGAAAATCAGGTGGTCGGTGCCATTGGTGTTGCCGGAGCAGGGGGTGCAAAAAATGACCATTACTGCGCTGAAACAGCTGTTAAGTCTATTTTCAATCCTTAAGGAATTCATCATGTTTAAAAAATTATTGCCACTTTCAACACTATTGTTGACCTCAATGACTTTCGCACAAACTAACCCTTTAAGTGTGCATGTGTTGAATCTAGAAAATGGTCTACCCTCAGCTCAAGTCGAAGTGGTACTCGAAAAAAGTACTGGGAATAAATGGGTGAAGTTAAATCAGCAATATACTGGTCCTAATGGCCGTATTACTGGATTGTTTCCTGAAAATCAGAAGCTTGAAGCCGGTATTTATAAAGTTACTTTTAAAACTGAGGACTGGTTTAAAAAAAATAAGCAAGATACTTTCTTTCCTGAAGTTCCTGTAATTTTTAAGGTAGATGGAAGTGTCAGCCATTATCATATTCCTCTACTTTTAAGTCCTTATGGATATTCGACTTATAGAGGTAACTAAGACTTAACAGGGCTAGTTTAACTAGCCCTTTTATTTGTGCTGAGTCCGTAAACTAGAGAAAAATCACAAAAAATTCATGATTGTATTGTTATTCTTTTAGTCAGATTAAAGTCGATAAAGCTTATTGACGCTTCGTGATGATTAAAAACGAGAATGGTATGAATCAATTTTCTGAAGAGGACTTATCCAGAATTATAGAAATGGCTTGGGAAGATCGAACTCCTTTTGAAGCTATTTTATGTCAGTATGGTTTAAATGAAGCGGCGGTGATTCGCTTGATGCGGCAAAATATGAAACACAGTAGCTTTAAAATGTGGCGTGCACGCGTGACTGGCCGAAAAACCAAACATCTGCAGCTGCGTTTACCTGATGTGATACGGGCCTATTGTTCACGCCAATACAGGCGTTTCTAAGTGTTTGATTTTGATAAACGTCTGGACTCACGTTTACATCGTTCAGAACAGTATCTGACTTCCTCCCAGCAGCGTTGCCATTTTTTGCGCCAAGTAAAAGGACGCAAACAGTGCATACAGATTTTTTCAGGAAAATGCTGTTTTTTCATGGTTTATAACTCATCAATCTGGCTAAGAAGTTGCTGGGCATGGCTGATAATCTGAGGCCGATCTTTAAGCTTGTCCAGCTGTCGATAGATCATGCACATACGTGGATGAGTACGGAATGTCGCTTCATGCCGGATCATGAAATACCAGTACAGGCTGTTGAAAGGACAGCTGTCCGGTTCGGTACGGGTTTTGACATTGTAGCTACAGTGCTTGCAGTAATCCGACATCTTATGGATGTAATTACCCGAAGCGGCATAGGGCTTGCTGGCCATCAAGCCGCAATCGGCATGCATCACCATGCCCAGCGTATTCGGCAGTTCCACCCATGCATAGGCATCGGCATAGATTCCCAGATACCACTCGCTGATCTGCTGCGGGTCTACACCAGTTAATAAAGCAAAATTGCCAGTCACCATCAAACGTTGGATATGATGTGCATAGGCATGCTGAAAGGTATTACGGAAACACTCCGCCATACAGTTCATCCGGGTATGGCTGGTCCAGTAAAATTGCGGCAGCGGAGTTGAGTGCTGCAGGGCATTGCGGCTGGCATATTCCGGCATGTACAGCCAGTAAATCCCGCGGACATATTCGCGCCAGCCGAGAATCTGCCGGATAAAACCTTCGACTGCATTTAACGGTGCATGACCAGCATGGTAGGCTGCTTCTGCAGCATCACAGACTTCTCGGGGCAGCAGCAAGCCACAGTTCAAATAGGGTGAGAGCAGGCTGTGAAACAGCATGTCTGCACCCTGAACCATGGCATCCTGATAATCGCCAAAATGCGGCAAACTGTAGGCAATGAAATGCTCCAGTGCAAGCAGGGCATTGCTACGCGTGGTGGCCCAGCGAAAATCGGCAAGGCTGCCGGGGTGATGGGAAAACTCGCGTTCAACCAGTTCCAGTACATCCAGATCAATCTGATCGCGTTCAAAGTACAGTGGCGCGGTCAATGGTGGACTGCCTGACCAAGCCTTGCGATTGGCACTGTCATAGTTCCATTGCTGTCCAAGCGGCTGCTGTCCCTGCATTAAATAGCCGGTCTGCTTACGCATTTCCCGATAAAAATATTCCATACGCAGTGTCTGGTAACGGCTGGCCCAGTGCCGGAACTGCTCCGGACTGCAGAAAAAACGCTCGTCATTCAGACACTGTATCGGCAGTTGCAGCTGCTGGCTCCAGTGCTGTTCAATCTGCTGCTGCAAGCGGTATTCTCCGCATTGGGTCATGACCAGTACTGTGACGGGGAACTGCTGTTGCTGTGCCTGCACAAAATCCAGCAGGCTACGAATCGGACTGCCGGATTGAAAAGCATGATAACGTACACGCCAGCCTTCTGCTTTGAGTTCTTTGGCAAAATGACGCATGGCGCTAAAAATCAGGGCAATTTTCTGCGGATGATGGGCGACATAAGTGGCTTCCTCAACAACTTCGGCCATCAGGATCACATCCCGGGTACGGTCCAGTGTCTTGAGTGTAGCAAGCTGATGATGAAGCTGATCACCCAGAATTAAACCGAAACGCATAGCTATTCCAGACCCAATGAAAGATAGCGCAGTGTAAATTCAGAGAGTTCAATTTTTTGTGAAAATAAATATCAACCCGTATGTTGAATCAATTCAACTCGACCAGATGATCCTCTGACATCGCATAGGAATCATAATTGCTGCAATAAAAGACTGTTCATCTCTACAATGCTAAAGCTAGTTGATGAAACTTACTTTGCATGATTTCTGAGTTCATAATTGGTGTGAAAATTATGTGATTTTAATCAAAAAGATACAAATTATTATGCTTGTAATTTAGGTGGCGTGCACCTAGTATCTGGCTAGAAGTTACTCCATGTAAGCTTCCTTAGTTTTGTCCCATACATCCCCAGTATGGGATTTTTTTTAATCAGGGAATTCTCACGAGCATGCATTCAAAAGCGTATATTTTTAGACAGCAGCAATTATTGGTGGATGAGCATTTTCAGTTGCCGCAGGTAGCCAAACTGCAGCACGACTTGAACTTGACGGAAAATGGCGAGATCATTGCTCGTGACCTGAAAGAAGACGAACCGGTGCCTGAAGGTTATCAGCTGGTTCCGATCCGACAACTAGTGCAAGTCTGGAACAGACCACAATTTGAAGAGGCCAGCCGTGCGGTACAGTTACTGGAATGGCGCCGTAACCACCGCTTTTGCAGTAAATGCGGCCATGCCACCCAGCAACACGCCAGCCAGTATGCCATGGTCTGTCCATCCTGTGGCTATAACCAGTATCCACGGGTGAATCCCTGTGTGATTACCATCATTACCCGGGGCGAAGATGAAATTCTGCTGGCAAAAAATGCCCGCAATAAAACCCAAATGTACAGTCTGATTGCCGGCTTTGTTGAAGTCGGAGAAACCCTGGAAGAGGCAGTCCGCCGTGAAACCCTAGAAGAAGTTGGGCTGCAGATCAAAAACATTCAATATCTGGCCAGCCAGCCGTGGCCGTTTCCCAGCAATCTGATGATGGCCTTCAAGGCGGAATATCATACAGGGGACATTCAAATTCAGGAAAATGAACTGAGCGATGCGCAGTTTTTCAAATTTGATCAGTTACCCGAAATTCCGTTCAAGGGCAGTATTGCCTATGCCATGATTCAGCATGTGATGCATGGTACCCCTGTGGCAGATGACAGCAAAGAATGGCTTTAACCCGGAAACCAGTCTAGGACTTTTTTAGCAGCACGCCTCCTGAATCACATCATTTCGTCTTCACGCTTTGTTCACATGCTGTTGAGTTATCTTAAGCCTAAAATCAAACAAGGCTAAAAAATGAAGATGCTATTCAAGTCTGTTTTGGCAGCGACAACGCTGGCGATAATCAGCTTAAGCTTTACTACGCAAGCTGAAACGGTTCCACCTCAGGCAGTCGATCAGGTTGATATCCAGAAGTATGCTGGTAAATGGTATGAAATTGCGCATTTACCGATGTATTTTCAGCGTAAATGCGTATCGAATATCTCGGCACAATACACTGTCAATGCCGATCAGACTATGGGCGTATTAAATAGCTGCCGGATTGAAAATGGTGAAATGATCAGCTCTGAAGGGGTGGCCTATCCGCAAAATCAGGGCAACAGCAAACTAAAGGTCAGCTTTTTGCCGCCAGGTTTAAGATGGATTCCGTTTACCAGAGGGCATTACTGGGTATTACGCGTGGATCCGGAATATAAAGTGGCACTGGTCGGTGGACCGAGTACCAAATACCTGTGGATTTTATCGCGTGAACCGCAACTGGATGAAGCAACTTATCAGTCATATATAGACACTGCAAAACATTATGGTTACGACGTTACAAAACTTATCAAATTGCCTCATTAATCTGCTAACCTTTTGCCGAACTGACCACTCTCTCTACACAGTTCGGCTTTTTTTATTTCATTTCACATAAAATTCATATCTGACTGATTACACTCATCAAATAGAATAAAGACAATCGCTTGAAAATAGGATGAGTCCATGTTGAAAAGTCTGATGCGATGGATAGACAGCTGGTCTACACCCACAGCGCCCGAAACACTGACGGCTGAAAACAGCAAGATTCAGTGGCTGAGGATTTTACCCTTTATTCTATTACATCTAGCCTGTCTCGCCGTGTTCTGGGTGGGAGTGTCGTGGTTTGCGATTGGCTTTATGCTGCTGTTCTACCTGATCCGCATGTTTTCCATCACCGCTTTTTTTCATCGTTATCTGTCACATAAAACTTTTCAGACTTCGCGTCCGGTACAGTTCCTGTTTGTGTTGATGGGTACCATGAGTGCGCAGCGTGGCCCGCTCTGGTGGGCGGCGCATCACCGTTATCACCATCGCTATACCGATACCTTGCAAGACCCGCATTCCTCCACGCATGGTTTTTGGTACAGCCACGTTGGCTGGTTTTTAAACGAATATAACTTTGCCACGCGTAAAGAAGTCATTAGAGATTGGCTGAAATATCCGGAACTGATCTGGCTGGACCGTTTCAGTTTAATTGTGGTGGTGCTGACCGCGGGCGGGATTTATGCGCTAGGGGAGTGGCTGGCTATGACCTGGCCGCAACTCGGTACCTCCGGCCTGCAATTGCTGGTCTGGGGGTTTGTGGTCTCCACTGTGTTGCTGCTCCATGCCACTTTGTGTATTAACTCATTGGCGCATCATTATGGCAGCCGGGATTTTGACACTGAAGATCACAGCCGCAACAACTTATTCTTGTCAATCATTACCTTGGGCGAAGGCTGGCACAACAATCACCATTATTATGCCGGCAGTACCCGGCAGGGTTTTTACTGGTGGCAGATTGATGTGACCTATTACCTGCTGAAACTCATGTCTTTGTTCGGGCTGGTCTGGGGACTCAAGCCGATTCCGCCACGGGTCTATGATGTCAGTAAAATTGCCCGGGCTCGAAAACAGAAAAAAGCTGCCAAGACCGGCACTCCGACTATTCATTCAAAGGAATCGCCATGAAAATTGCAATTATTGGTTCAGGTATTTCCGGTCTGTATGCTGCCTGGAAACTCAGCAAAGCGCATGAAGTCACAGTCTTTGAAAAGAATAACTACTTTGGTGGTCATACCGATACCCATCAGCTGAATATCGATGGTGAACAGGTTGCGGTGGACAGTGGCTTTATTGTGTTTAACGAGCATAACTATCCGCTGTTCTGCGCCATGCTAAAAGAACTTGGGATTCAATCGCAAAGCAGTGACATGGGCTTTTCGGTGAATAATCAGGTCAGTGGCTTACAGTACAATCCTTCAAAAAAATTCTCGTTATTGTTCCGACCTCAAAACTTTTTTAATGCAGATTTTCGCGCGATGTTGTCGGATCTGTTCCGTTTCTATGCGGCCAATAAAGATCTGGATGTGGGACAGGTCGATGCACAGCTAAGTATTGATGAGTATTTAAATCACCATGGTTATAGCGATGCCTTCCGTCATGAACATCTCTATCCGATGTGTGGAGCGCTGTGGTCCTGTCCGGTGGAACAGGCCGGACAGATTCCCTATAAATTTGTGGTGAGCTTTTTCCAGCATCATCGCATGTTGCAGCTCAAAGACCGTCCTTTATGGCTGACGGTCAAGGGTGGATCAGCTCGCTACGTCCGTGCCATTCAGGCCCAATGCAATATCACGCTTCGTAAAGCTGCTGTGCATCAGGTGTCTCGCAGTGCCAATGATGTGCTGATTGAAACCCAACAGGACAGTGAGCGTTTTGACTGGGTGATTTTCGCCAGCCACGCCGATGACAGCCTGAAACTGCTGAAAGACCCGACCGCGCAGGAGCTGGACGTGCTAGGCAAGTTCCACTATCAGGATAACCGCATGGTGGTACATTCCGATACCTCTATCATGCCCAAATCCCGTCGCCAGTGGGCCAGCTGGCATGTACACGTCACGCCGACTCAGGTCACTGAACAGACGCCATTCCAACACAGTGGCACACATTATGGCTTTAGCTACTGGATGAACCAGTTGCAGAACCTGAACTGCAAAACCCAAGTCTTTGCCACCCTGAATCCTAATTTTGCCCTGAATCCGAAAAAAGTCTGGGTAGAACGACATTACCGTCATCCAGTGTTTGATGCCCCGGCGATTGAAGCACAGCAACGCTGGGTCGAGGTCAACGGCCAAAACCGCACTTCATACTGTGGTGCTTACTGGGGCTGGGGCTTTCATGAGGATGGGGCGCGTAGCGCATTATGGGTAGTCGATCAGCTATTAAAACAGGCCGAACAGGCAGACTAGGAGCGCATGATGCAGATGTATCCACTTGCGATCGCCACTGCTGAAATCTGGCATCGACGTTATTTACCCCAAGCCCATGCTTTTAAAACCCAGCTGAGCTATCTATGGTTTGATCCAGATCAACTCGCGACGTTTACCCGAAAATCCTGGCTGTGGTCATCTAAACGCTGGAATTTCCTGACCCTAGATGAGCGAGATTTTCTGACTATGGAATGTGGCTCGATTCGGCAGAAGATTGCACGCCTGCTGATCAAGCGGGAAAACTACCTGCTTCCGCATGCCGCGTCTATCCGGGTGCTGGCTTTACCGCGCACACTGGGTTTCCGTTTCAATTCCGTAGTATTTTATCTGGTCTTTGGTGCCACCGACCAGTTGCTCTTTGTGTTGAGTGAAATCACCAACACACTGTGGAATGAACGACAGGTCTACATTCACGACTGCCGAAACAATGCAGACGAACATGCGCCGTACCAGAGTCACCAGTTTGACTTTAAAAAGGCCTTTCATGTGTCGCCGTTCATGCCGATGGCACTGGATTACCGCTGGCGCTTCAGCTTTTCAGATCAAAAAAATGTGATTCATATGCAGCTGTTTGACCAGAACGTTTTGCAATTCGATGCCACCCTGAAATTTTCCTTGCAGGCCATCACGGTTCCTTCACAGCAGCATCGCTATGCTGTACTGAAAGTTCTTGAACCCTTCAGGATGGTCAGCGGAATTTATCTGCACGCCTTTCGTTTATGGAAAAAGAAAGTTCCATTTTACCGACATCCTAAAAAAGAAAAAGGAAACACATTGCGATGAAGACACTATTCATGGGAGAGCAAAGCACACTGCCGGTGGTACTGCGCCACCTGCTGAAATTACGCCATGGTCAGCTGATTTTTAAAGGCGTCTGGAACGGGGCTGTCGGGGAAAATAGCGATTTACAGGCGGTGATACAGGTGCATGATGTTCGTCTGATGGATCTGCTGTTCCGTAATGGTGTACTGGGTGCTGCCGAAGGTTTTATCCGTGGCTACTGGAGCAGTGAAGATCTGGTCGATGTGATCCGCATTTTGGCACGTAACCGCGATGTGCTGGACCAGATGAATCAGAATGCTGTGGCCAAAGCCAGCCAGTTACTGTTAAAGGTCTGGTATAAATCGCGCAAGAATTCGATTGATGGCAGCCGCAAAAATATTGCCGAGCATTATGACCTGAGCAATGACTTTTTCAAGCTGTTCCTGGATTACAGCATGATGTATTCAAGTGCTGTGTTTAAAGAGCCGGGCATGACCCTGGAACAGGCTTCGGATTATAAAAAAGAGCTGATCTGCCAGAAACTGCAACTCAAACCGATGGATCATTTGGTCGAAATTGGTAGCGGCTGGGGCGGTTTTGCCATTTATGCCGCGCAGCAGTATGGCTGCAAGGTCACCACCATCACCATTTCCAGAGCACAGTATGATGAAGCCGTGGCCCGGGTCGCTGCAGCAGGATTGTCACATCGTGTGACTGTGCAGCTGAAAGATTACCGCTTACTGGAAGGCAAATACGACAAGCTGGTGTCGATTGAAATGATCGAGGCCGTAGGTGAGCAGTATTTACCAACTTATTTCCGAAAATGCCGCGAGCTCCTCAAGCCGAATGGTCTGGCCCTGATTCAGGCCATCACCATTGAAGATGCACGCTATGCCAAAGCCCTGAATACCGTGGACTTTATCAAGCGCTATATTTTCCCGGGCAGTTTTATTCCCTGTATCAGTGTCATGACCCAGACCGCTTCTGAGCAAAAACTGCGACTCAAACATTTGGAAGATATCGGCCAGAGCTATGCCCAGACCTTGCACTGCTGGCGTCAGCGTTTCTTGCAGCAGCATGATCAGGTACTTGGGCTTGGCTTTGATGAGCGTTTTATCCGCATGTGGGATTTTTATCTGTGTTATTGCGAAGGTGGCTTCCGCGAAGGCGTGATCAGTGATGTACATCTGCTGTTCGAAGCCAGTGCCTACTAAGCCAAGATAAAACAGGAGGGACGAAATGCTGCTGAATTTACTGATGCTGAATGTCTTTATCATGCTCTGTAGCTGGCTGCTGGTGACCTATAACCGCAGAGCAGGGCTGGTCGATGTCGCTTGGAGTTTCAGTATTGCCCTCAATGTGATTATTGCCGCTTGGGCAATTGACAGTGCACCGATGTTGGTTCGCTTATTTCTGGGACTGGCGAGTGGGATCTGGTTTTCACGGCTGACTTGGCATCTGTTACGGCGCTATGCCAGTGAAACCCAAGAAGACACGCGTTATGCCAACATGCGCCGAGCGATGGGGGAGTATCAGCATCTTGGTTTTCTGGTGTTTTTTATATTTCAGGCAGGATTGGCTCTACTGTTTTCTTACCCAATGCTGAAGCTGTTAAGTATCTCGACCGAGCAATGGAATGACTGGACTTTGGTCACTGTGATTGGGGCGGGCATGATCATGCTATCCGCTTTGATAGGCGAAAGCACTGCCGATCAGCAACTTTACCGTTTTAAGCTAGATCCACAGAATCAAGGTAAAACCATGGATCAGGGTTTGTGGAAATATTCGCGCCATCCCAATTATTTCTTTGAATGGCTGCACTGGTTTGCCTATCCGGTCCTTGGTCTGGCAGCAGGTGCCTATGGATTATGGATTTATCCGCTGCTGATGTGGCTGTTTCTGTACTACATCACCGGGATTCCCTTTAGTGAACAACAGGCGCTGGCACATCGCGGCGACAACTATAAAGACTATCAACGACGAACTTCAATGTTTATTCCGTGGCCACCCAAACAGTAGGTAAATACATGGACTTTATGATTCAACAATCTTTAAAACTGGTCGAAAGCGGCAAGCTGCCCGATTCGGTGATTCGCGCGGGCATTCGCAGCCTAAGCAAAAAACGTCTGGCACAAGAAGGACGCTTTGACCCGGCACTGGCAGCTCGGCGCTATATGGATGTGCTGCATATGCTGAAAAATAGCGAGATTGCCATCGAGACAGACAAAGCCAATGAGCAGCATTATGAACTGCCCACCGCATTTTTCCAGGCGGTGCTGGGCAAGCGTCTGAAATACAGTGCTAGCCTGTTTGAACATACTCATACCACGCTGGACCAGGCGGAAGAAGCGGCACTTGCCAGCTATTGCCAGCGTGCACAGTTAAAAGATGGACAGGATATTCTGGAAATTGGCTGTGGCTGGGGATCGTTGAGTCTGTATATGGCCGAGCATTATCCCAAGGCTCGCATTACTGTGGTGTCGAACTCCTCGACCCAGCGCCAGTACATTCAAGAACAGGCCAATCTGAAAAAACTGCAGAACCTGACGGTGATCACCTGCGACGTCAATGTACTGCAACTGGAACCCGCGTCCTTTGACCGCGTAGTTTCGGTGGAAATGTTTGAACACGTACGTAATTACCAGAAACTGTTTGAAAATATCAGCAGCTGGCTGAAAGCGGATGGTCTGCTCTGGTGCCATATTTTCTGTCACCGTTTCCTGCATTATCCGTTTGAAGTGAAAAATGAATTCGACTGGATGTCGAGATATTTCTTTAGTGGCGGACTGATGCCGGCAGCGTCTACCTTTCTACATTTCCAGCAGCATTTGCAATTAGAGCAGCACTGGCAATGGGCGGGTACGCAGTATGAACGTACCGCAAATGCTTGGCTAGAAAATATGGATGCTAAACAGGCCGAGCTAAAGCCCTTGTTTGAAAAAACTTATGGCGCAGATGCCGCAATCTGGTGGCAACGCTGGCGGATTTTCTTTATGGCCTGTGCCGAGCTGTTCGGTTATGAGCATGGACGCGAGTGGGTGATCGGTCACTTTCTGTTTAAAAAGAAAACCGTATAATTGAATGGCGAATCGGATGGGGTAGCGGGGAATGCACCAATGTTAAAGCTGTTCAGGGACAAACACGATCATCCTCTAGGTGAGGTGTTTAACCGCTATTACTGGCTGCAAATCGGATTCATTGCCCTGTCTGTGGTGATCGGGATTGGCTTCAGTGCCTGGGTGATTAAAGGTTCTTTGCTCAGAACGGCGCTAGAACAGGAAATGTCACACTACTGGCAGCGGCTGGAACGTAATCCGGCTGCTGAACTGCCCGATACCAAAAACTTGTATGGTTATCGCTGGAGCGATGCACCGCCAGTCCAATTTCGCCACATACAGCTTGAGCAAGGGGTGAACCGGCATTTTGTCGATGGCAAAGAGCGCATGACCGTGTATGGTGAAAAAGACGGACAGCATGTGCTGCTGGTGTTTGGCGAAAGCAACGTCAACAAGCTGGTGTGGCTGTTTGGTCTGGCACCGCTGATGGTCAGCTTGTTTGTGCTGTATAGCGTGCTGTGGTGGTGGAACCGTCGGGCCCGGCGCTATTTTTCCCCGATTACCCGTCTTGCTAATGCGCTGGAGCATATTGACTGGGAACATCAGAAAAATCAGGCTTCGCCTTTTCAGGACATCCGCACCGACTCCAATCTGGAAGCTGAATACCTCAAGCAGGCGCTGGAAAAATATCATCAGGTATTAAGCGAATTTATTCAGCGTGAGCGTGAATTTACCGGAGATGTCAGCCATGAGCTGCGCACGCCACTGACCATTTTAAAAGGCAATGTGCAGCTGTGTCAGGCACGCTATGGCGACAACAAGTCCTTTACCCGCCTGCATAACACCATTGAAGACATGCAGCTGCTGGTGGATACCTTGCTGGCTATTGCCCGCAATACCACCAATACTTTAACTGCTGAACAGACCATGCTTTCAGAATGTCTGGACAATCTGGTGCAGGATCTAGAGATTGTCAGTCATAACAAAGGTATGCAGATTGACCTGCAAAAAGACCTCGATGAACAGCCGCGTAAACTTTATCCATCCATGACCAAAATGGTGTTTGGTAATATTCTGCGCAATGCGCTGAACTATTCACAGGGCACAGAAATTGATGTGATTCTGGAAAAAAATAAAGTGCTGATTGCTGACAATGGGGTCGGCATGCCTTTACCTAACAATTCTAAGGTTCAGGAACTGTCTGGCCAGCAGCTACAACTGGAAATCAAAGGGCATGGCATTGGATTGCAATTGGTGCAAAAGCTATGCAAACAGCTAGGTTGGCGTGTGGAGCTGTTTGACAGGCAATATTATATTGGCACCCATCAGAATGTTGACCTGGCAATGACCACTGGACTGATTGTCGTTGTGTACCTAAATTAGGCTTCATCTTCGAAAGCAATCTTTAAACCAATCCCGGATATGGTGTAAATCAGCTTTTGTTCAAAGGGTTTATCGACCATTTTGCGTAAATTATAGATATGACTGCGCAGAGCATCACTTTCTGGCTCTTCGTCACCCCAAAGCTCCATCATAATTTCCTGTTTGGTCAGTACTTTAGGAGAGTGACGCATCAGTAGCTTCAAAAGTTTAAACTGAATTGGAGGCAATTCAATGTTCTGGCCAGCTCGAGTTAGCTGCTGTGTTGCGGGGTCCAAAATTAGGTCATGAATTTGCAGACGACTGTTGGATACTTCACCCAGGGAGCGTTTGATCAGGGCCTTGACCCGAACCACCAGCTCGTTAAAGTCAAAGGGCTTGACCAGATAATCATCCGTGCCGGAATTGAAGCCTTTGAGTTTATCATCCAAGGTATCCCGAGCGGTAAGCATCAAGACAGGTAAGTCCAACCCCTCTTCATTGCGTAACCACTCGCGCACAATTCATAACCAGAACCATCAGGCAAATTAATGTCTAGTAGCAAGATATGGTAGCGTTGCTGTTTCAGTAATTGTCTAGCAGCACTCAGATTGCGGGCATGATCGACCACAAAGCCATGTTCTTCCAGAAACTCGCATAGGGTAGAGGCCAGTTCATAATGGTCTTCAACCATCAGGATAAAATGTTTCGACATAGCGGCAGATACTAATTTAATAATTGCTGTTTTAATTTAGCACTAAATGGCTGGGGACCCAGCCATATATTAAAATATTGTTGTGCCAGAGGATGTTTAAGCTGCCCTAAACCTTGCTGGTTCAAGGATAAGCTCAGGGTCTGTGTAGCATGGTTGTATTTTAAACGGTATAGGTCGCCTGATCTGACCGGACGATACAAATCGGTGATTGGGTTGAATAGAGCATGTATTTTTGCGTCTTTAACATTACGTTTCAGTAAATGTGTGGCCGCACGCTTAAATGCCCATTCCGGAATATTCTGTGTATAGGAAAAGTCCATCTGTATATTTTGTTTTTCCCAGAATTGGCTACAGTTTTGGGCAAAATAACTGGCCATACCGACCTGTTTTTGACCCACCATCAGCGGACCATTGCCGCATTGATTCAGGCTTTGTGCCTGTGCCCATGTACTGAAGCTACATCCCATCACTAACGCCGTGCTGATCGCTATTTTTTGAAAGGCAGTAGCCATGAGTAGACCCCTCCAACATAAGGCAGGGAACGGTACAGGCCGTTCGCAGGGTCCCAGAAATCCTGCTGGAAAATAATCTTGTTGTTTTCGTTGATCTTGATTTCACTGATACCGTAAGAGTCCATACTGCGGGTCGTGCCGAACATTTTAAAATCATAGGCCATATGCCAGTGCACATAGGCAGAGTCCTGATGATAAGAAGCGTTTAACAGCTTGACGCTGACCTTGCTGACCCGTTTGTTCATGCCTTGAAAGTGCTCCAGCAGATTTTGACGGGATGAAAATTGCGATAGAGTATCGTTAATAAACAGCTGGTCAGCATACAGCGATCCGGCTCTTTCCACAAATTCCGGTGTGCCCAAGGTATTAAAGGCTGAGGTAAAGCGGAGGCCGATATCCTGAGCTTTAGCCTGATCCAGCGCTATCCCCTGAATACCGTTTCTGGATTGGGCATAATCGGCTGAATAACTGGGAATACTTTTACATCCGGCTAACAACAGAAGCGGCAAGGATAAGGCTGTAGCAATAAGTGTTTTTACAAGTCTCATCATCAGTGTCCGTATGAAGTGTATCTTTATACCTTAGGCAGCACAGCGTGAACAGAATGTGAAATAGACGTTATAGATGAGCAATTGAATAGAATTTTTCAAATCAAAGATTAAATGTTTAACTTTTTTCTTCGGCCATTAACCAATCAATGATATTCATAACATCACGATTTTCGTTATTTTTTCTGACCATTGCATAAAAATTATAGTCACAATAGATAAAACCAAAAGGGGCAATGATCTTTCCATTTAACATTTCTTTTTCTACTAGAATTTGAGGTGCTATGGCAATTCCTAACCCAGACACGGCAGCTTCTATCATTAAATTCAGACTATCAAAATAACGGTCATTGGATTTTGGGGAAAAGCCTATTTGAAACTGATTAAACCATGTATGCCATGCACTTTTATTTGAGTGGGTATGAAGTAATGGATAGTTTAAAAGATCATTTACGGAATGAAGAAGATTTATTTCACGATTACAAATAGGACCCATGTTATCGGGAAATAACAGAAATTTATTCAAAAAATTGGGAAGTAAATGATGCTCACTGACGCTATTGATAAATATATCAACCTTCTCTTTTTCTAACAATTTTAAGTCATTACATGTCATTAATTTGATATGGATATTGGGATAAATGACTTCGAGCTTTTCTAATCGAGGAATCAGCCAATTTGCCATAAAACTATGAGAAGCGCCTATGACAACTTCTACTTCTGAAGTTTTATTTGTTAACTCAAAGACGCATTGTTCTAAACGATTAAAAAGCTCCATACAAACGAGCGATAATTCTTCGGCATCCGCCGTCAGAGAGATGGTCGAGGAATGTCGAATAAACAATTTTTTATCCAACCATTCTTCTAACTGCTTTATTTGATGGCTAATCGCGCTATGGGTTACACATAATTCTTCGGCAGCTAAGCTGAAACTTTTATTTCTAGCGACAGCCTCGAATGCTTTTAAAGCATTAAGAGGAGGTAATGTTCTGCGTTTCATGTTGTAAAATTTTCTAACACCTTAAGCTCAAAATATATCAATTATCATCAAAATGAAAATATTTTAAGATCAAACAAGTTTTGATAGTAAAAGAGATATGAGATGACAACCCCTTATACAGGTAATGGTCCTGATGACTTGGGATTTTTTGGTCAATTTGGCGGATGTTATATGCCAGAAAGCTTAATGCCTGCACTTCAAGAATTAGAGCAAGCCTTTAATACTGTTCGGCACAAACCTGAATTTTGGGCTGAATATCAGCAGATTTTAACGGACTTTGTTGGTCGTCCTAGTCCTCTTTTTTATGCAAAAAACCTAACAGCTTATGCAGGCGGCGCTCGAATATATTTCAAGCGAGAAGATTTGAACCATACGGGTGCGCATAAGATCAATAATTGTGTAGGGCAAATCTTATTAGCCAAATTTATGGGTAAAACCAGAATCATTGCAGAAACGGGTGCTGGGCAACATGGTGTTGCAACAGCAACGGTTTGCGCGCTGTTTAAGATGAAATGTACCATTTTTATGGGAGAAACAGACATTCAGCGCCAACAAATGAATGTTGAACGCATGAAATTACTCGGTGCTGAAGTCAGAAGTGTTCAAAAAGGTCGTGGGACTTTAAAAGATGCCATGAACGAAGCATTACGTGACTGGATTCGTCATGTGGATACAACCTATTACCTATTGGGTACGGGTGCAGGCCCTCATCCATATCCCACCATGGTCAGAGAATTTCAGAAAATTATTGGTTTAGAAGCCAGAAACCAAATACTCCTGAAAGAAAATAGACTGCCTGATGCTCTAGTTGCTTGCGTTGGTGGGGGATCAAATGCATTAGGGTTGATGTATCCTTTTCTAGAAGACCTGAATGTCAAAATGTTTGGCGTTGAGGCAGGTGGAAAAGGAATAAATAGCGATGAACATGCCGCCTCTATTTGCAAAGGTCAGGTCGGTGTGCTGCATGGCAATTTAACCTATTTATTACAAGACTTAGATGGGCAGATTTTAGAAGGGCACTCTGTATCAGCTGGATTGGATTATCCTGGTGTTGGTCCAGAGCATGGCATTCTGTTTGAAACAGGACGTGTGACATACACGGCGATCACCGATCAAGAGGCTGTAAATGCCTTTCAGCTTTTAAGTCAACAGGAGGGTATTATTCCTGCGCTTGAGAGTTCTCATGCAATTGCATATGCGATTCAACTTGCTCAAGAGATGCAGCCAGAACAGATCATTATTGTCAATTTAAGTGGCAGAGGAGACAAAGACTTAAACACGGTCAAAAAATATCTTGCAGGAGCTACAGCATGAACCGTCTAGATCAAAAATTAAAGCAATTGAAACTGGAAAATCGAAGCGGTTTGGTCTGTTACTTTACTGCTGGAGATCCTAATTTTACAGAAAGTTGTCGTCTGTTAAGCCAATTGGGTCAAGCAGGGGCTGACATTATTGAAGTGGGTATTCCATTTTCTGATCCAGTGGCAGATGGAGAGATCATTCAGGCAGCGCATCTTCGGGCTTTAGATGCAGGTCTAACGGTAAAACAGACCATTGAGTTGGTAAAAGTAATCAGGCTGCATGATGACCAGACACCAATAATTTTCATGACTTATTTAAATCCGATTATGCAATATGGTTTTGAGACACTTATCGCCGAAACAGAAAATCTTATAGATGGAATATTGATTTTAGATGCTCCATATGGATATCGAGAAAACTTTGAAGTGCAGTTAAATGAAAAAAATATGCATTTAATTGCAATGACCGCGCCGACGACCCCAGTTGAAAGGTTAGAGCAAATTTCAGCGCGCGCGACAGGGTTTTTATATCATGTTGCAGAAAATGGATTAACAGGAGGAGACTTCAATCTATCTAATCTTGAGAAAAAGATAACTGAAATTAAGCCGATTTTTAATATTCCTGTTGCAATTGGTTTTGGGATCAAAAATGAAAGCCATGTTAAAGCACTAGCCAATAAAGTAGATCTTATTATCATTGGCTCAGCGCTCGTCGATACTTTTTTTAATAAGGGAATGAATGCGACTTTAGAAAAAGTCACAGTTTTTTCGCAAATCCTGAGAGAAAATAAAGAATAAGACAGCTTCTTTGATAGGTATTCTTTAAAACCATAATTGAATATAAAACAATATTTTATCTTGGCCTTCTCCCGTGAGGGAGATGGAACTTTATACGTGGATTTTTTTTCGAAAAGTGATCGCTTTTTAAAAATCACTATTATCATATAGATGTGACATGCGTTTTTGCTTTGTTTCAAGATAAGCTTTGTTAAAGATATTTAAACCAACTTTTGAACCGTACCGGGTTTGTCGGAGAGTCAATATTCTGAGAGACTATCCCGATGACAAAATTAAAATATACCCCTGAAATCAGAGAAAGAGCGGTTCAACTATTGATTGAATCTGAAAAAGATTATCCATCGAATTGGGCTGCGATCACAGCTATTGCTCCTAAAATCGGTTGTACTCCTGAAACATTGCGTGTTTGGTATTTAAAGCATATGGATCAACTAAATCCTGCCAAAGTACAACAGATATCTGACCAAGAAAAAATGAAGCAAATGGAACGTGAAATTAAAGAATTAAAGCGTGCCAATGAAATTCTACGCAAAGCAGCCGCTTTTTTCGCCCAGGCGGAGCTCGACCGCCCACACAAATAATGGTGGATTTTATCCATAACAATAAAGATCGATATGGTGTTGAAGCGATTTGTAGAATTTTACCGATTGCAGCTTCGACCTATTATCGGGCTTTAGATCTCGTTGATAACCCAGAACATCGAGCGAAACGTGCTCTGCATGATTTACATCATGCAGAGCAAATCAAACGTATTTGGAAAGAAAGTTTAGGTCGATATGGTGTACGTAAAGTTTGGCAAAAATTGAAACGTGAAGGCTATGTTATTGCACGTTGTACAGTTGCTCGATTGATGCAGAAGCTAGATATACAAGGTGTTTGGCGTGGTAAGAACAAACAAACTACCCGCAGCCGAGATGATCAAAAACGAGCAGATGATTTAGTGAAACGGAATTTTAGTGCTGATCGACCTGACCAATTATGGGTCAGTGACTTTACGTATATTCAAACCAATTCTGGCTGGGTCTACACTGCATTTATTATTGATGTGTTCTCGCGAGCAATTGTTGGATGGAAAGTATCAACACGGATGAATACAGATATGGTACTTGATGCACTGGAGCAAGCATTGCATGATCGAGGCATGCCAAAGAACGTGATTCATCATTCCGACAGAGGTGTGCAATATCTTTCCATTCGCTATACCAATCGTTTAGAAGCAGCAAATTTACGAGCATCAGTCGGTACAACGGGTGATTCATACGATAATGCTTTGGCTGAAACGGTGAATGGCTTATACAAAACAGAGGTGATTGAATATTTAAAAGCAGATTGGCAAGGTTTAGCAGATGTACAACTTGCGACACTAAACTGGGTCGATTGGTTCAATAAAGAACGTGTACACAGCGCACTGGGTTATGTATCGCCTTTTGAGTTTGAAGCAATGTACTATGATAAGATTAATCCGTTAGGTCAGGTGGCCTAACTTAAATAAAAAAGTCTCCGACAAACCTGGTACGGTTCATTTTAAAGGAATACGTTCAACAACATTAATTCCTAAATCAGTTAAAGATTTAATTTTAAGGGGATTATTTGTAATGAGTTTTACATTCTTTATTTTTAAATAATCTAACATAATGGTACACATATCATATTTACGAGCATCTGCTGGTAAATTTAATAATAAATTGGCGTCAAGAGTATCATGTCCTTGATCTTGAAGGGCATAAGCTCGAATTTTATTGGTTAGTCCTATGCCGCGACCTTCTTGGCGTAAGTATAAGATCACACCTTGACCTGCATCATTAATCATTTTCATGGTTGAATGTAATTGGGGGCCACAATCACATTTGAGTGATCCAAAAGCGTCACCTGTTAAGCACTCTGAATGAATTCTAACGAGTACAGGTTGATTAGAAATAGTACCCATGCCTTTAGCAAGAGCGATATGTTCTTCACCAGTACTTTGGTCTTGAAACGCTATAATTTCAAAATCACCAAATGCAGTTGGTAGTTTTGCTTTTGAAACAAACTCTATAGCCATTTAATTATACCCCTGTATTTTAAGAATTTAGAAACTTTCAACTATTACTTTCCACCTAAAATAGTTCTCAGATAGTGAAATTAGTGTGAAAACTGAATGGGCTAGATCCGTATGCCTATTTAAGTGATGTGCTAAAAAGGTTGACGACTCATAAAGTGACCCAAATAGAAGAATTACTGCCACACCGCTGGAAATCCAACTCAAATTAAAAATAGACATGGGTTTCAGTGGACGCTTACTAAAAATCTAACTTAATTTTCTCTTAATTATAAGTTTTTAAAGGAAACGGAAGTTGAGTTAAGATGCCACCATCTCAGCAAAAAAAATCAAATAAGAAAAGTAGATATTCAATAAATTAAATAATTTTTAAGCTTTATGACATCACCTGTCATTTTCTCTTTCTATATTTGTCTTGTTTATTTGAGTCTCTTAGGCTTAATCAAATGCTGCAATGAAAAGTACCCAGGAAAAGAAAATCGATATGATAATACGTTCAGGCCCATTTACCAATAAGCATAGTAAGAAGGCTTTAAAGCGTATTTTTAGAGCATTAATACAGGGAAAAATAAACTGGGCTGAATTAAAGAGATTCTATTTAGCAATGTTGCACTTAGAATGTTATTTAGAGAGACTAAACATTGTTTAAATTAAAAATTAATTAATTTTTTTTGTGATTTATTGTTAATTTTTGTTTTTTTAATGTGTTATATTTCAAGCATATCAAAACTTTAAAAGTTTGGTATATGTTTTAAATAATTAGAGAAAATTTATGCAACGTGATGATTCTATTCATGAGCGTTTAGCTGACCGATTGGCCAATATTTTAACGAAGTTAAATATTGGACATCAGTTAAGTATTAAAGATCTAGCATCTGAGTTTGGAGTGAGTACACGTACTATTTCAAGAGATTTTGATCGTCTTAATACTTATTTGCCGTTGCTGCAGGATGCTGAAAATAAAAGATATTACTTGGAGGCAAATTATTTAGGAAAAATTGCTCCGAAAGATATCCGTAATTTTGCGCAGCTCTCAGGAATTAGTCATTTGTATCCGTCATTGGATATGTCTTTTCTGCGTGAACTTTTAGATAGTCGAGCACAACAGATTTATTGTGCTAAAGGTTACTCTTTTGAAGATGCAAGTCAGTTTAAAGAGTTATTTAAGATTGTTGGAAAAGCGATTCAAGAACATAGGCAAATTGGTTTTGTATATAAAGGGGAACCTAGGCTGGTTCAGCCTTATCGTTTGATTCATCATCATGGTAGTTGGTATCTAGCAGCGGTAAGAAAAAATCAACTACGTACTTATCGCATTTCACATATTCAACTTATGCACGCTACGCATGAATATCCTCAATTTATTCCAGATCAAAATATTGTAAAAATTGTGGAAGATGATGACAGCATCTGGTTTGGACAGGATAAACAGGAAATCATTTTATCTATTGATAGTCAGGTTGCTTTTTATTTTAAACAGAGATCAATATTACCCGAGCAGCAAATTGTAAGAGAGTTGGGGGATGGTGGTTTATTGGTCTCCTCAAAAATTAATCATGATATGCAACTGTTGCCTCTAATCCGGTTTTGGATTCCACATCTTAAAATTGTAAATCCAGAAAGATTACAAGATGAGATGGAAAAGGGACTAAAGGAATATTTAGAGCGTAGGAGTTCATAATGGCGTGGAAGCCTAAACCAATGAAAATACAATGCCATCAATGTAAAAAAATAGGAATTTTTGCACCAAAAAGTGATGTGATTTTAGGTTTTCCACGATGTGTAAAATGTGGAATGGTAATGAAAATTGTAGGAAAAGTGACATTATTAGATTGGGTGATATATCCACTAACTTATATACGTAATATTTAGAATATTTAGAGCATAAATAATGGACTTAATAAAACAGCAAAATTTAAAAGATGATGTTGATATTTTTATTGGGGAATTATCTCAGACACAAGGATGGAGTAATACTCCAATTTTAAGCCTGAATAAACACCAATGGGATGAAAAATTTGAGCTTAATAATGGCAATGCTCGTTTTTTTCGTATTACTGAGCTTTCTGCTGAAGAGGAAGCAACATTAAGACAAGACCTTGAAAATGTTATCGCCTGTTTGGATCATCCTGATTATTGTTGGGTATACTATATTTCGGGTACATCGGAAGGGATTGAACTTTATCTAGGGGTGGTAAATAAGGTTCAAAAATCGGGTGTACATGAATATAGCGAACTGCTAACCAGTCAGTTAGAGGGTAATCTGACGGGTGTGCAATTGGAAAAAGTTAGCAGCGAAGATTTATCTGTAAAAATCATTCAACCATTACAGGAATCGATACATTTTGGGTTGTTGCATGGCGTACCCTCTCGCAGTATCGACCAGCAATCACAGACTGGACAGAACATTACACAGGGGATAGATCGTCTTGCTCGTGGTTTGTCAGGTGAGGTCTGGCAGCTTCTATTAGTGGCTGAGCCTGCACAGGAATTTGAGATTAATCAGCAAATTGATGAGTTATTACAGCTTTCATCTGATTTACATCCACACATTAAACACTCACAACAGTTGGGTTTTAATCAGGGCGAAAGTAATTCAAGTACCTTTGGGCGCAGTACCAGTCATGGTTTAACTCAAAACTCTGGAACAAGCTATTCTAAGACCGAGGGAACAGGTGATAGTGAAACACTTACCCGTCAAAAAGGAAAAAATACGGGAGGAGGTTCATCTGATGGTAAAAGTGGTAGTTCTTGGAGTAGTGGTACTTCAAAAAGTTGGGGAGATAATACCTCTGAATCTAAAGCTACAGGAACAAGTAGTAATGAATCTACAACATTAGGAAAAAATACAGGAAAATCTATTTCTAAAACCGATTCAGATAATACTTCTACAACTCAAGGGACAAATACAGGTTCTTCTAAGTCAGATACCCTTGAATACGTGAATAAAAAGATTGAACGTGTACAAAGTCATATCAATGACAAATTGATTGAGCGTTTTGATTTAGGGCGTAGTAAAGGTATGTTCCGTACCGCAGTCTATTTAGCTGCACCAACACCAGTCGTTTATAATCGTTTATCTCGTGCGATGGTGTCCGTTTTTCAGGGCAATCAATCGCATTTTTCTCCACTTAAAGTAACAGATTTTTCTTTACAAAAAAAACAAGTTCATAATCTATTTTTAGTACAGCGTTTGCCACAGTCAAATATGAGTAATCAACTGGCATTGATTCACAGTATTCCACAGGCTAAACAGGTATTTTCCGCAGCAACATGGCTTAATGCTAATGAGCTTTCTTTATTGGCAGGTTTACCAAGTCGTGAAGTAGCAGGCATTAAATTACGCAAAAATGTTGATTTTGCAGTAAATCCAGTGAATCCAAAAGATGGTTTTGATTTGGGTGTTGTGGTGCAGCATGGACGTAGACTTAAAGATAATGTTGTTCGTTTGGATAAAAAACTACTTAATCAGCATATTTTTATTTCAGGGGTTACAGGTGCAGGTAAAACCACCACTTGCCAACAGATTTTGATTAACTCAGGTTTACCTTTTTTGGTTATTGAGCCTGCTAAAACTGAATATCGTAGCCTATCGAAGCATCATCCTGAAATTGAATATTATACTTTGGGTAATGAAAAAGTTTCACCATTTCGTTTTAATCCATTTGAATTATTACCGAATGAGCCTTTATCAGGTCATATTGACATGCTTAAAGCAACATTTGCCGCAGTATTTCCAATGGAAGCCTCAATGCCGTATTTGATTGAAGAAGCAATTGTTCGTAGTTATGAGCAGAAAGGCTGGGATATTCATTATGATGAAAACTATATTTATCCTGACCCTTGGAATTGTGGGGGACAAAGTTTTCCAATTTTTTCCGAAGTATTATTGACCTTAAAAGAAGTGATTAAATCGAAAAACTTTGGTCGTGATTTACAAGAAAAATATGAAGGCTCATTGATCTCTCGTCTGGATAATTTAACTACGGGCGCAAAAGGTCGGATGCTGAATACTCGCAATTCAATTGACATCAATGAGATACTTGATAAAAAAGTTGTGATTGAGTTAGAGGATTTACGAGATGAACAAGATAAATGTTTAATGATGGGCTTGCTGATTGGGCGTGTGGCTGAAGCAGTTAAACAACGTCATAAAAAAGACCATAGTTTTCAGCATTTAACTTTGTTGGAAGAAGCTCACCGTTTGTTATCTAAACCACACGGCGGGGAAGATAGTTCTAAACGTTTGGGTGTAGAGCTATTCGCTAACCTTTTAGCCGAAGTCCGCAAATATGGTGAAGGTTTGATTATTGCTGATCAAATTCCGAATAAATTGACACCAGAAGTCTTAAAAAATACCAATACCAAAATTATTCATCGACTATTCGCTGCTGATGATCGTCATGCGATTGGCGATACGATTGGTTTAGATGATGAACAAAAAGAGTTTTTAACCTTGCTTACTGCAGGTGAAGCGATTGTCTATAGTGCAGGTTGGCATGAAGCAGTCAGGGTACAAGTACACACGCCAAATGATACCAATGCACCTGAAATAGACGTTGATATCATTAAGCAACTTGGGCAACAACGCATGTTTGCACAAAGAGCAAGACTCTATCCCAATTTATCAGCGAGTGAAGACTGGAATGTGTTAGGGGTAGAAACTTTTAATCAATATATTGTGGATGCAACCAAATTTTTGAATTTAATGATTCGATGGGTAATTAGCCCAAGTCAGGAATGGGTTAATCGTCTTGTAAGCTCTTTGGATAATCTCAAAGGTAAGTATCCATCGATTACTCAAACTCAGGCGTTGAAAGATTTATTTAAAGATATTGCACCCGTGTCTAGAGATAAAAGTTATACGGATGGTAAAACTGCTTATCAGTTATACGATATTTTATTTGGATTAATTAATAATAACCAGTTACCAGCAGATACAAAAAGCGGTGATAACTTTCCGATTGAAAGTGAGAATAAGCGTCCTCTTTGGAATGATATCTCACTTGTATTTAAACAAATTCAGTCAATTTAAGTGGAGTAAATGCTATGGGATTTTGGAGTAGTATTGGTTCAGCTATTGGTTCTTCATCTAATCAAGTAAAAGAAGAAGACCCAACCTATAAAAAATATGCCGCTGAGATGAGTAATTTTAAACTTGAAGATAAAAATGTAAAAACAGCTTTAAGTACTAAAAAACAAGAGTTTCAGCTTCATCAGATGCAGGATGAGTTGGACGATATAGATAGTATTGATGACGTAAAGAAACATTTTCAGGAGAAATAAAATGGGATTTTGGAGCAGTGTAGGTTCAGCAATTAGTAGTGCATGTTCTTCGATTGGTTCAGCAATTGGCAGTGCTTGTTCCAGTATTATGGGAGGAATTAGTAGTGTGATTAGTAATGCGGGTTCACTGTTTTCAGCCTTAGCCGTTGTGATTCCAATTACGGGAGCTTTAGGTAAGGTTGTTGCGGCCCTTGATATTATTGGCAAGATTCTGGGTGTACAAGAACCTGACGAAGATACTGATGATATTGGTGATCGTGCGATACAGGCGCAGGAAGCAGGGATTAGTCCTGAAAATTATGCGACTTATCAGGAGTATTCAGCGGCAATCAAGAGTTTTGAACTTGACCCAAAACGTTCTGCTGAAATTAGTGACCTTGACAAAAAACTTGCAGGGATTGCAACGCAGGCATGGGCGTATGAAGAAAAATTTGGTGTAGATGGTGTTGGATTATTAACCAAAACAGTAGAATCGCCTGATTATTTTACAGGCGATCGTTTAGCAAGTTTTCTTGATAAAGTTGAAAATATATCTGATGTTGTTCAATACTTTGATGGCAAACTTTCATCAAATGAACGTAATGCAGTGGAAGCGAAATTGGTTGAAGCAGAAAAGACAATCAATCCAGAAAAAACCAATGCAGACATTTACAAGGAACTGGACACCTATCGTCATGAGTAAACAAAAAGTAACACCTAATGATGACTTACAACATTACTTATGTATTTTGGCATTTAAAGATCATCTGGTCGCATACCAAAGTATGCAATCAGAACCTTGGCAGTTAATTCAAATTAAAGGAAGTCAGCAATATCTACACAAGGATAAGGTGAGTAGCTTAAAAGATGTATTAAGCGATATTTCTGCTAACTTGAATTTAAAAGATGGCTTGGCAAAAGTAAAAGTGAGTCTGCTTTATCAACAGGGGCAAGATAAACTATTTATTGATGCTGTGAAAAACTTACAGGAATATCACTGTAAGACATGGCAAATACTCAATTGGGATAGTATCTATCAATATGCTTTACAGATATTGAATATCGAACAGGTATTTTTTGATACTCAAACAGTAGATCACCCATGGGTACAAGATCATTTCTTGCCATTAGTTTGGCATGAAAACAGTATTGAGCATCAACAGCAAGCTTTAGCTGCTTTACGTCAGGAAAAAAATCAGATTGAAGAGCAGCTTGCATTAATGCGCTCTGATGCAGAACAAGCCTTGGCTCAACAAGTGGATAAACTTGAAAATGATAAGCAACAGTTACAACAACAGATTGTTGATGCAAGAGTGCAATTGCAAAAATTGCAGCAGCCTGACTTAGAAAGCCTTTTGGTTTTTCTACCTGTCATTTTTAAAGATTTCTGGAATGTGGTACGTCCTGATGAACTGGCGATGATTGTTGGGGTACTTAATACGCCATCAGTGCCATCACCATACCATTCACCAAGCCTAAGCACAGTTCAACAAAAGAAACGTCAATATTTAGCACTGTCAGAAGAAAGTCAGGGCAAAATTTTGGATTTATGTCGAGAGTTGGTACATAACCATAATGCGTTACAAGTACATCAGGAATTTAAAGCTTTAGTCGGGGCGTTGGATTAATTATGGCAAAAGATGACAACATGCCTACTAAAAAAGAAATCATTCAATTTCTTGAACGTGTAGAACAATTAAACGAGGACGACAACGTGTTTAAAGAAAAATTGGGTGGCTTATTACGCAAAATTGTTGGTAAAACAGCAACCCAAAATGATACTTCGCCTATACGACATGATACAAAATCGGAAAATCATTTATTATCAAACTCAAAACTGACAGAGCTTGAACAGCGTATCCATGCTATACAGCAGGATAATGATAACTTAGGTCAAAAAATAACACAGCTTAAACATACTAATAAGAAATTAGAGGAAGAAAATATGGGGATTTTGGATTTATTTAAGCGAAAAGAACAAGATGTTAGTCATTTACAGCAGCAGATTAGTGGATTAAGTCAAGACAACCAAAAGCTTAAACAAAATAATGAGTCTTTAAGTACTGAAAATCAAGATTTAAATAAAAAACTTGGTTCATTTAACTGGGCAAATTCACTTAAATCAGAATTTAATTTTTTAAAACAAGTACAGTCACATCCAGAGCTTGCCAGTATTTTATTGCCAAATGGTGATGATAATGTCCTGCAATTAATTGCGATTGCATCTCAATGGAATAACGTGTTACGAGTTTGGGATGCTTTAGCAACACAAATTAAAAATACACAACAAGCAATTTCTGTAACAGAACAGCAGATTATTGAGCATGGTTTGGCTTTATTTAATCTGACTCTACAAAGTAATCAGGCAACCTTGAAAAATCCAGAGTTTGGTGAAAGTTATGATTATGATATTCATCAAAAAGTATCAGGTAGTGGTGGAAGTATTGAGCAAGTATTACTCGCAGGTTTATATAATGCCGCAGGCGAAAATGTAAGAGCTGCAATAGTAACTACACGTTAATTTTAGAAATGAATAAATTCCCCTTATATAGCAAAGAGACAAGGAGGAATAATGATGAATAGAAATAGCCTAAGAACAGGGAAGTAATGAGTCAATCCACCACGTATGATGTTTATTTACTTAAAGCCAAGCAACAGGTATTACAAAAACTTATAGTAAATGACATAAATAATAAGCTTGCTGAAACAGAAAAAGCATTAGAGAGTTATTTTAAAACACAACGTTGGTGGACGATTAATAATGGTGAAGTGATCTTAGATAATCAAACAGGTCTTTTATGGCAAGGTAATCCGAAAGGAACTCAATATAAATATGATCAGCAAGATGCTGCGAGTATGAATATTGGTCATATTTTAGGTTTATTAAATTGGAAACTCCCTACAGCATTACAACTAGAGAATCTTGTTAAAGGAGAGCCAAAATTTCCACTAAAAAAAGGAGAATTTTTTGAAATAAATAACTGGTGGGCATGGCTTACATCAGATAAAAAAGTAGCAAAGTTAAAAGAGAAAAATATTGGCTTTGGTCAGTTTTTTGAGAAAAGAACTAGAGAGCCAAACCCTAAGGCATTTACTGCTTACTCTCGCTGGTCACCAAGCTCAAGAGAAGCATATAATGAATTTCAAATTGCTAAAGTCATTGCAGTCAATGCTTCATTTCAAGATAGTTCTTATATTGATCGAATTAACACATTTTTAGAGATTGGTTTGGACTTTAAACCCTTTAGTAATCAAGAAGATTCAGATTATAAAGCATTCTTAATGACTCTATCAAAATATAAATTATTGTTATCATTAAACTCAAAAGAGCAATTAGATATTATTACATCGTGGAAAAATATTGATTATTTTTCTGTTCGCTTACCTGTCATAGATGCTGCAGTTTTTACTGATAATCATAAAGGTTTATGGGAATTCTACGCTCCAGAATCTCAACAGGATAAATTTAATAAAGTTCAGTCCGAAACCTCTGTACGTGGTCGAAATCCTGCTTTAGATATTCAATATGCACCCGTTGCAATTGACTTTGGTACAAGTAGTACGGTCGTTGCCATTCGTCAAAATGGGCGCGATGAATTATTACGTATTGGAATACAGGGAAAAGACTTAAATAAAGCGATTAGTGCAGAGCAATTTGAAAACCCAACGATTTTAGAGTTTTTAAACCTTAATGAATTTCAAACTGCATGGCAAAGTGAAGCCTATCGTCCTTTGGTTAATTGGGATCATGTACATTGTTCGCATGAAGCCAAAGCCAGTTTAAATAATAATAAGGAAGCAGATAGCAAGGTTATTTCAAGTATATTCCTACGTTTAAAACAATGGGCATTACGTGATGCTCAACAAACCAGAGTTGTGATTACTGACCAACGAGGCACAGAATATACGGTTCAACCATTAACGGAATATAACCCTGTTAAAGGTCAAGCGATTCAAATCAATCAAAACTACCCTGAACTTGATCCAATTGAACTCTATGCTTGGTTTTTGGGTATGAATATCAATTGGCGTGGTCGTGGCATATTTCTTGATTACTACATGACTTTTCCAGTCGCATATCCAATTGAAGTAAAAGATAAAATTCTGGCTTCTTTCCGCCGTGGTTTAATGCGTAGCTTGCCAGAATCATTAATTGCTGATGAGCAGTTTAACCTGTTTAGTGTTCGGGAATGGGCTTCTGAACCTGCCGCCTATGCAGCCGCAGCTTTGGAAAAACTCAATATTGAACCGACTGAACAAGGCGTTGCTTATGCTGTATTTGACTTTGGTGGAGGTACAACCGATTTTGATTATGGTATTTATCGAGAACCGAATGAGCAGGAAGAAGACTTATACGATCATGTAATTGAACACTTTGGTGCATCGGGTGACAAATTTTTAGGCGGTGAAAACTTACTGGAAAATCTTGCTTATATCGTCTTTAAATATAATCAGGAAATTTGCCGTAAACAAAAAGTAAGTTTTACAAAGCCACTAGATGCCGAAAAATTTATAGGTCATGAACAACTCATTGATGATAGTCAAATGGCGTATACCAATACGTCTTTATTGATGGCAGCACTACGTCCATTTTTAGAAAAAGGTCAATTTGCTGATGGTTTTGCAGGAGCTTTGGATATTAAGTTGCTCAACCGACAAAATGAGGTTGTAAATTGTCAATTTACGGTCAAACAAGATGAATTATTATCTTATCTAAAATGCCGTATCTATCAAGGTTTCGTTAATTTCTTTGTAGAGCTAAAACAGGCATTTACAACACAGCATCAAGCTTTACCTAAAGTTATTCATATTTTGCTAGCAGGAAATGCTAGTCGTTCCAAATTGGTGAAAGAATTATTAGTGGGCATTGAGAAAAAAGATCAAACCCAAACCACACGATTAAATCTAAGCACAATTTTTGGTCAGGATATTCCTGAATTTAAAATTCATTATCCACTAGATGCTGACCTTAAACATCATGATGTCATTACTGCAAAAACAGGTGTGGCATTGGGTTTATTACGCCTTTGCCCTGGAGAGGGCTTAAAAGTCATTAACCATGCCAAAACAAATGATGATGCAAATAGTCCATTCCAGTTTTATGTTGGTCGTCAAAAACGTGGGGTATTTGAAGTCATGATAAAACGTGGCGATGCGTACCATCAATGGCAGCAGATTGGTGCTGTGAGTGAAGATGGGATTTTCCTATTACTTTATAGTTCTTTGGCTCAAGCCTTAACGGATGAAGGAATGAAACGGGGAGCAACAGGTCTATTTGATCAGCGTATCCGTTTTGCTGGCAACACCGCAGGGCAAAAAGTTTTCGCTCGTATTCTCGCTCCAAGTGAGATTGAATTGTGTTCAGCAACTGATCTGGACGAAATACAAGTAACGGGTGGTAATAATTTACAGCAAATTAAATTGTCATAGGGACATAACCTGTCCCAACCAAACATCAAAATTGAGAAATAGTTAAATCGGGGAACATAAATGAGTCAAAGTTTTGAAACTTTTGTACCAACTTTAAAACATCAAAAGCTGCTTGCTACAGCAGAAGCAATCGCACTTGAAAATGATAAGGTAGAAGATGCGAAAACGTTGAAACAAGCCACCGAGGCAGCAGTAGCTTATTTTGAGAAATATCGTTATTGGTGGATTAATGATGGGGAAATGATCTTTGATAGAGAAACAGGGTTGTTATGGCAGGGGAATCCAAGTAATAAAAAATATTATTATTGTCATCAGGAGCAAGCTAACCAAGATTTAGCACCTTTAAAATTAGGTGGGTTAAGTGATTGGCGTGTGCCTTTAGATGCTGAATTATGGAAGATTACACAGACAAAGGAATTTCCATTAAAACGAGGGCAACGTCTTAGATTGTTAGATTACCACTTTTGGTTAACTCAAGATAATAAGGTATTGTATTTGGATGAAAGTAATGAATCTAATAAACGTAATGATTCATGGAGCGATGCAAGAGTTTTAGCTGTAAATTCATTTTTTAAACAAAAACCAACAACGCTTATAGCACTAAAAGCTTTTTCTGAGAAAAAATGGAAAATCCGTCCGCATTTTATTACTGTGCTCCAAACAGAGATAGATCAATGTATTGCTGATTCTAAGTTTAGTCATGATATTTACCAAACATTTGTAAATAATAAAGAATATTGGTTAAAAAATCCATTTGCTATTCCATCAGAATTAGAACAGTTGAGGAAATTTCTAACGACTTATGTAAATGAAGAACTCAAAGAATTTTATGAAAATTTAGTTGTATTAGAAAAGATATCTAAAAAGAAATATGACTATAAACCACAAGTTGATCCAATTGCAGTCTGGCAAAATATTGACTATATCAGCACACGCTTACCAAAAATTGATGCTCTAAAATTTACTGATGTTGAACAAGGTATGTGGGAATTTTTTGTTCCTAAAGCTTTACAGGGTAAATATACAAAAGTTCAATCCAAACAATTCTGCCGTGATCGTAACCCTGTTTTGGATATTCGGGAAGCTAATGTCGCAATTGATTTTGGTACAAGTAGTACAGTTGTTGCCATTCGTAAAAATGGCAAAGATGAATTATTGCGTATTGGGATGCAGGAAAAAGATTTTGCCAAAGACGTCATTACTGACCAACAATATGAAAACCCGACTGTTTTAGAATTTTTAGATTTACAAAACTTTTTGAATGAATGGCAAAGCGAAAGTTACCGTCCATTGGTTGATTGGGATAATATCCATTGTTCACATGAGGCAAGAGCCGCATTACGCAACAATAATAGTAATACCAAAGTGGTGAGTAGTATTTTTGCTCGCTTAAAACAATGGGCATTGCGAAATGAGCAAACGGCAAAAGTTCGTTTACGTGACCAACAAGAGTATGAATATCAACTACAACCTTTAACTGAATATAACCCAGTCAAAGGTCAGGCAATTCAAATCGGTAAAGACTACCCACAACTTGACCCAATCGAAGTTTATGCGTGGTTTTTGGGAATGACCATTAACTGGCGAGAAAGAGGTATATTCCTCAACTATTATTTAACTTTTCCTGTGAAATATTCAAATGAGGTGAAAGCCCGAATATTGGCAGCATTTCGCCGAGGACTACAACGTAGTTTGCCTGAATCATTGATTTATGATGAACGCTTTAATGAGTTTAGTGTAGAAGAGTTGGCTTCTGAACCTGCTGCTTTTGCTGCTGCAGCATTAGAGCGTTTGGAAATTGAACCTGATGATGGTGGTGTTTCCTATGCTGTATTTGACTTTGGTGGTGGCACAACCGATTTTGACTATGGCTTCTATCGCAATCCAAATGACGAAGAGCACGATGAGGGATGGGATCATGTCATTGAACATTTTGGTTCATCTGGTGATCAATTTTTGGGTGGTGAAAATTTACTGGAAAACTTGGCATATCTAGTATTTCAAGCCAACGGTAGTGAATGTAATAAAAAGAAAATTGCATTTACCAAACCATTGGATGCAGAAAATTTTGCAGGTTCAGAACTACTCATTGCACAAACACAGGCTGCTTATACCAATACCACGTTAATGATGTCTAAACTAAGACCATTATGGGAAGCTGGAAAAATTGATCTTGACTCTAAAGGGACAGAAACGTTTAAACTCATTAACAAAGATGGGCAAACTGTAGATTGTGAAATTGCAATAAAACAGGATGAATTGATTAAGTTTCTTGAAAATCGTATTCGTCAGGGTTTAAAAGACTTCTTTATAGCTATGAATGTTGCATTTAAACAGCAGCATCAAAAGCTACCTGAATTGATTCATATTCTTTTAGCTGGAAATTCAAGTCGATCACGAATTGTGTTAGGGCTACTTGGGCGTTTAGATGATGAGAAATCTAAAGCCTTATATCAATTGTTGTTGACAGATTTAGCAGAGATTTTTGAGGATTTGCCTAATCTGGAAATTCATTTACCTTTAGATGCTGATCCTAAAAATGCTTATGCACCAACCGCTAAAACAGGTGTAGCGTTGGGGCTATTACGTTTGTGTCCTGGGGAAACACTAAAAGTCGTCAACCATGCTGCGGAGGATAATACCGATAGTCCATTCCAATACTTTATTGGTGCATTTAGACGAGATACTTTGCAAGTGGCAATTCATCGTGGACAGACTTATCAGGAGTGGGCGGAACTCGGTAAGCCCCTCAATGGTGTGTTGGTTATGGGCTATACAACTTCATCTAGTGCAGCACTTGAAAATCAGGTTAAACGTGGTGATAAAGGTGTGTTTGAACAAAACTTACGATTATCGGGTAATATCCAAGGTCATAAGGTATTTGCTAAAGTACTTTCACCAAATGAAATTGAAATCTGTACCGCGCAGAGTTTGGATGATGTTCATCGCCAGCAAACCAATAATAACCGTATCATTCAATTAAGCATTTAATTCAGTGGATTGAGGTTGTTTATTTTAGGGTAAGCAACCTATTTAGTTTTTTAGATTGGGAAGAAAAATGCTTTCGGATATCCAGCAAACCTTTAAACAAAACCGTGAAAACTTTAATGAAGATTTTCGTTTACGGATTCATCGTTCATTAAGCTGGTTACAGCGAGCAGAACAGGCCAAACAAGAACAAGACTTTGATTCACAGTTTATTTTTCTGTGGATTGGTTTTAATGCTGTTTATGCGAAAGATTTACGTGCAGATTTACGCAGTGCGGATAAGGGGGCATTTGTACAATTTATCTATCGGATTTGCTATTTAGATAAAGAACAGAAAATTTATTATTCAGTTTGGAATACCTTCTCAGGTAGCATCCGTATTTTGTTAAATAATCAATTTACCTTTCAGCCTTTTTGGGATTATCACAATGGTTTAATCACAGAACAGATTTGGGTCGAAAGTTTTGAACGAAACAAGAAAAAGGCATTAAGTGCTTTAAGCCAAAAAGATACTCCTGAAATACTCATTGCTGTTTTTAATCATCTATATACTTTACGTAATCAAATTATTCATGGCGGAGCAACTTTTAATAGCACAGTGAATCGTGCTCAACTTAAAGATGCCTGCAATATTCTAGCGACATTAATTCCTGAAATGTTGAAAGTGATGTTAAATCATTCTCATGATAAAACATGGGGTAAGCCATTTTATCCTGTAGTAAAGATTGCTTAGGTATAAATATCAAATGATATAAAATATTTAATTTTATTAACTTAATAATATTTTAAAAAAATTGGAATGTGGTCTATTAGGGTGATCTTATGAATCAAAAGATATCAAATGAAAATTTATTGGTTGGCTTAAAAAAGCAACTTCAAAAGGTTTTATTTAATCAACAGCAATTATTACTAAATTTAGAGCAGAATGATTTAGTCCCACAGCATAATGCCGAGAAGCCTCGTGTATTTGATAACAAGACAGTACCTGAAATGAA
Source organism: Acinetobacter piscicola (assembly GCF_015218165.1). Taxonomy (NCBI): domain Bacteria; kingdom Pseudomonadati; phylum Pseudomonadota; class Gammaproteobacteria; order Moraxellales; family Moraxellaceae; genus Acinetobacter; species Acinetobacter piscicola. Next base: position 46,509 of record NZ_CP048660.1, read on the forward strand.
AAATGTATTACAAGGGGAATATACAAAACTCGAAAATTTCGAAGTTGTATTAGCTGTTGTTGGTACGATGAAAGCAGGTAAGTCTACAACTATTAATGCGATTGTTGGTCGAGAGGTATTACCAAATAGAAACCGTCCTATGACTGCGTTACCTACACTCATAGCACATAAAAAAGATCAAAAAGAACCGATTCTTACTTGTGATGTAAAGGACATTAATAAATATATTGCAAACCTTAAAAAAATTACACTATCTGAATTTCAAACAGATGAGAGAGTAACAAGTTATAACGAGATTGTCGAACTAATCCAAAATATACAACAAGGTTATAAATTTAAAAAACAATATAAAGGCGAGGAAGCAATTTTTAGCTTCTTGGCAAACTTAAATGATCTAGTTCGTTTATCTAGAATTTGAACCGTACCGGGTTTGTCGGAGAGTCAATATTCTGAGAGACTATCCTGATGACAAAATTAAAATATTACCTCAAATAATTAAGGTTCGGTTACTAAGTCTGTAAAACAAACCCATTGCAGAATAGTATTTAACTATCACTGATTTTTGTTGCTTAATACAGATTTTAACAGTGGTTACTTTTTTGGTTACTACAATGTAGAATATCACAAAAATATTCATAAAAAACATATATATAAATATTTATGTGATGCGTAATATACGCATCACATAAGAATGCTTATTTTTGATATAATTACAATAACGGGGATCATTATGCTGGTTTATAAAAATTTATGAGTCTTACGGAAACACAAATACGAAAGTCATATCCAAAGGAAAAAGTTTACTTTTTAGCTGACGATGATGGTTTAAGTTTAAAAGTCTATCCGAATGGAAGAAAATCTTGGAGTTATCGTTACTCAGTTCCAGAAACGGGTAAAAGACCACGAGTAACTCTAGGTACATATCCAGAGATGAATCTCAAAGAAGCTAGAGTGGCCAGAGATTCCTATAAGGCAACTAAATTTTCTACACAAAATTTAGTTCAGGAAAAAATTAAAACTTTTAAAGTTGTTTGTGAAGAATGGTTAGAGTTTAAAAAAAATAATTCATTTAAAGACCAACCACGGGGTGGTGTAATCCAATTGGCGAATACATGTTTAATTAATGACATTTATCCACTTATTGGTGATAAATGTTTTGATAAAATTAAAAGAACTGATTTAGTTACGGTTATTAAAAAAATTGAAAATAGGGGAGTTAAGGAACCTGTAAAAAAAGCATATAGCTATTTAAACCAAATCTATGATTTTGCAGTTGCAATGGGATACTGTGAATATAATCAAGCTTATGGTCTCAATAAAATATTATTAAAAGGAAAATTAAAGAAAAATTATCCCTATTTAAAAGATGAAGAAATTTCTAATTTTATTCTTAGAGTAACTCAATTAAATACAAATCCAATTATAAAAAAAGCGATACTATTTAAATTATATACTGGAGTCAGGGGGGCAGAGTTATTATCTGCAGAACCTCATCATTTTGATTTTGACAACAAACTTTGGAAAATACCTGCTTTACATATCAAGCAATATCGTCGAAAAGTGATAGCAGGTTATAATATTCCAGATTTTTTAGTTCCATTATCATCGCAAGCGGTAAGTATTATTAGATCTGCACTAGAGTGGTCACAAGGAGATCGTTATGTTTTTGCTAGCCCAAAAATTAAAGATAAACCATTGCATTTTAACACAATAAATTCAACCATCCGTAAGATGGGATATAAAACAGATGAGTTATCCTCACATGGCTTAAGATCAACATTCAGTACTATTTTAAATAATTCAGGCTTATTTCAAGACAACTGGATTGAAGCTCAACTTTCACATGTAGATAAAAATAAAACTCGCGCTAGTTATAATCACGCAGATTATATTCAACAAAGAGCTGACATGATGCAATGGTGGGGTGACTATTTAGAAAATAAATCCAAATCTAGTTTATAGGTAATTTAAATTAAACTATTTTGATTTAATAATAAATTTTAAACCAAATGCATTTAACAACTTATTTATAGAATCTAATGTTGGATTACTATCTGGTTGCTCCATTTTCTGTAAAGTTTGTGGTGCTATTTTAGTAATTTTACTCATTTCAGTTAATGTTAAATGTAGTTCTTTTCTAATGTATGATGCAATCTGGTAAATTTCCCACTCAGGATTGTTATTTATATTTTCTAAGACTTGTAAGCGTTTATTCATTTGCTCGATTGGCGTCATAGGCTTATAACGTTTATCCATTAGAAAGCTCCTGAATCTGTTGACATATATTCAATATACGATGATGACTATTTTGTAGAATCTCATCATCTATATTTATTTTTTTCATTTCATCAAGCAAATTTTCATAAAGTGGCAATTGTTGAGTAATTGTGTGTTTAATTTCACTTGAATCTATTCCTGTACATTCTTCTATTTGCGTTATGACTGATTCCCATAAAGGCATTCCACCATGATCGTCTTTTTCCCAGCGTGTTGTGCGTGCAATTCCATCAGGATGAAGCCACATTGGGGCAAAATCGAAGAGGGGTGTCAATTGAATTGTGCCATTATTTAAACGTTGAATTGCGGTATTACGGGTATGGTTGTCTTTATTTCCTAATGCAACATTAGCGATATCTCGTCTCAAATATTCAAAAATTTCAGCTTTTGGTGATGAGCAACATTCCATGAGCAATATACAAATTTGATTATGCGTCATTTTAACACCGAAGCCAGCTTTACCGCTTAAAGAGGCCAAGCTTTCTTGCGCAATTCTTTCGACTTTACCATTGATAATTTGGCGATCAAAACGTGGAATAAATAGCGTCCTCTGGTGAAGCTCTAAATCCTTAAACACTCTTAGACCTAAGTACCGAGCTATTTTCATGTAGATTGCTTCATGTAACAGTATTTTTTCCAGTTTTTGATCATTTCCACGACTAAATTTAACTAGCCAATGCTTTGCCGCTAATTCATCTGGAAGACTGTGATCTAAATAAAAAAGACCATCATACCCTTGAGTTAATAGTAGTTTAGGCCACTCACCTTGAACACCTGAAGAACCAGCAACAAATAAACCATATGATGCAAGTGACTCAATGAAGTCTTCTTTTCTTTCAATAATTTCCCTTAGGCTAAATCCACGAGGTTTTACAGTTGGAAAATGATCTTGAAGCCAGTCATAAGCTTCTTTAATTCGTAGATTACCAATAGGATTACCTGCCCCAGATTTCAGTAGGGGCCAATCAGCTTGTTCTTCTGCATTAATTGAGAAGCCCAGCTGATTTAAAAGCTCCTTTCGCCCATAGCCTTGAGGTAACAAGTCCATGAGAAATGCTGGCCATTGGTTTTCTAAACTGTTTTTTACATTGACTGGAAATTGGAATGATAGAGCATGGCCATCTCTTAAATCCATATGTTCAATAGCATATTCAAATAGGTATGATGTTCGTGTAGATGCTCTCCAGCCCTGCTCTTGATTAGCAGTTAGTTCAACAATAGCACAATCTTGCCATTCGTTATTTTGAAAAATTTGAAGTGTGCAATATTTATTCATATGTGTATTAAAATAAAATTATACATGCGTATTAAGCTAATATTTACTTATTATAGTAAATTTATAATGTACTTTCTACAGTAAATTCTTTAATTGTAAAAACAGATTTAAATCTAGCCGCTATCAAATTTAAATTACTATCTGAGTGTCGATATCACATAGCTCTGTATATTTATTAAACACTATTACCGTATCTAATCCTCCCCATATTACAGCTCAAAGTTACTACGTTCTATCAAAGATATTTTTCTATTTAAGAGTATAGATCTCTTTTATAAATCAAAAAACGATCTACTTTTTGCTGACTATTTATACCGAAGAATTTTGAATATTCATGCATTGGACTGACTGCCGCCGCTTTCCTAGAAACAACTTAAGTCATACAATAAAACATTTTTTTATTTTTTAATCATTTACGAGTTGACAAAAAGTACACATTTTTAGGCTGATTTTTTTAGTTTAACGTGAATTCGGCTTAAGCAGATTTTAATTCAATAGGTTTTAAAATCTGCTGAATTCCTGAATTATATCCATTCACAAGTACCAACGCATATAAGGTTAAAGCTGAGAATATTGTCGTCAATAATCCTATTTTTGATCTATGGCGAGTGTGTTCAAGATCAAATTGACTTTTCATCAAATTAAATGGTGCTTCAATAATTCCACGTTTTTTTAATACAGCATGATCAAATGGATCTAAAACTTGTGGTTTCATATTTCTTTTTACACGTGTAATCAGTTGAACACCAACTTCTGCAAGGCGATCCTTCCAATTCTTACCAATATAGCCACGATCACCAAACAACTTACCTTTTAATTTTGAGTGTTCTATTAATTCTGGTAATACTTTACGGTCATCAACGTTACCTGTTGTTATACAATAAGAAACTAAGCGTCCAACATGATCGCAAATCAAATGAATTTTGAAACCATAAAACCAATCTACAGAGGTTTTCCCCCGACTTGCGCTGTCTACAAATACACGGTGTTGCTGAATACGTTTATTATGACACACAGCTAATTTGGTAGAATCAATAAAAGCAATTCCAGAGGATTGCACCTTTAAACTCTCAATAAGAGCGACAAAATACATCACATATTTTGCTTTTAATTCAATGAATCGGTTATAGCTAGGTAAGTTTGGAAAGTAAGAGCAAAGAAAAGGCTTAGCCCAATAAAGATAAAAAGCCTTGAAGTTTCTACTCCCTGTTAGATGAAACCACAATAATAAAGTGAGAACTTCAGAAGCACTGATTTTACTTTGGCGCAATCGCTTAGCTTGTCCTGAAGTAAGCCTATATTGTTCAACATTGTTGGTAATATCAGCACAAAAATCATCAATTAAACAAAAAAGTGTTGTAAGCTGTGTATCGATAGGCATTTGAGGTTATTCAGTTTTTTGTCGTGATTAAATTGTGACTCAAATGCCTATTCTTTATCAAATTTCTTATCCCGAATTCACGTTAGTTTATATATTAAAAAACTCAACCTTTGCAAGATTACAGAGATTTATATCATTAAATTACTTTATTTATAAGTATATAATTTAATTGTTAATATTTAGTTTTTAGTGGGCTAAAATTTAGATCATTTAATATTGGTTTGGTCACTTTATTTTAGATATTCTAGTTTATAAAAGTCACCGATGTTTTGATACTGATTTTCATGAGAAATAACAACAGTATATAATTTAATATTATAATGAATCTTAATCCTCATGAAAATGTTTTATATTAAATTCAATAAATGAATATTATGCTCAATCCTATTTTGGATCATTTGCAGAGTCTCTGCTTGAATTTGTCCAGGTAATAGATCATGAGCGATATCGCTGAATCGGCTTGCAACCTTACAAATCGAGCCAATAATTTCATCGACTTCTTGGGCAGAAAGTTCCGCTTCCTGAGTACCAAGTTTTACAAGAGCTTGTCGAGGAATATCCAGTGCCTCACCCATGATATCCATTTGATGATATCCCCCTGGTCCTTCACAGAAAGTAACATCATAGGCAGGGGAGAGTTTCCATTGTCCATTTTGGGACATCAGAAATGAAAAGTTTTTGCAATGATCATCTCGATTATTGAAGACTACATTGAAAACAGCTCGCTTGAATGCAATTGCTTTTTCGCGAACATCATTGGTGCAAAAGTGTGCAGCGCGAAGAAAGTTACTGTAGTCTAAACTCCCTGGTGATTTAAAATCAGCTCCAGTGAAGGCAGCTAAACTTTGCATAGGGATACGCATACCATCATGGCGGTCAAATCTTTTTGATGCAAATGCGGTTAATCCATTCGGAAGAGTAAAATATTGAGTGTCAGGGGTGACAATATCACAATGACGTAAACATTCTGCATAAACAGCTTCAATTGCACAAACTTCAGGATGCTCTTGCTGAGCGGGAAATTTGATCAGCCAGGCTTCATGTTGATGTGAGCTAACTGTTGAGAATTCGTTGGTGACAGGATCACGATAGACGAGTGCTTTTGGCCTTGCACCTTGTGGTGATCCACCCATAACTAATAAATGCTGTAAAAATTCTGCACCTTCTCCTTTGAGAACTTCCTGGACTTCTTGAGCGAGTTTAATCAGTGGAATATTTTCAGTTAAGGCTAACTCAAGTGCTGAAGGTTCAAAGGATAATGCCCCCATCGCATTTGTATTAATATACGTGAGTCTTTCTAATGGCCCAATCCGTGCTGGATTGAGTCCATTTTTTTTAAATAAGCGATCCATAAGAAGCATGCCCCAACCATCGGGTAGGGCATCATATATAGGACCTGGCAATCCCATTTGATGGGCAGGAAAGTTTGTTCTCAATGACTCACCTTTTAACGGAAGTAGGTAAGAGGAAAGTTCTAAACCTTTACTGATCGCTTCTGCACTATATTCAAAGGCGATTAATGGCCGACCTGTGATTGCGGTTGAGGAGACCAGTGTACCCCAAAGCCAATATTCACCCCATCCATTGTAGTAAACATTAAGTTTTTTGAGCATGGATTTATTTCCTTTTGATACGTTGTCGAGCCGTATTGCTCTCATAGCGGAGAATGTCATTTACACTGTTTAAATGAGGTTTGAAGAGTTCCTCTAATTCTTTTAATCGGCCCAATACCATGGCAACACGTACTAAGTTTTCAAATGAAACATTTCGACCAGCTTCCAGATTAGATACTGTATTCACGCTAATACCAGCACGTGTAGCGACGTCTGACTGAGTCATTTCCAGATAAAGTCGTTCTTTGCGAAGCCTTTCACATAACAAAGTAACAACTTCTTCAGGTTTTTTGAATTTTAAATCCATAATATTGGGTCTTATTCCTATATATGTATATTAAACCATAAAATAATGGAGTTATAAAATAAACTGACTTAGTCAGTAAGGAGGGTACTTTATTGGCCTGATTAGCTCCTATTAGATTAAAGAAGTCTAATTAGACATTTACAATCTAATAGAGTCTAACAACTTGCTTTAAGCTTAATCAGTTTTGCGTGGTGTCGCGAGGAACCGTGATTTGCTATCAGTTCAATCTGGAATATCTGACACAAGTGGACTGGAGTAATGAGATCGATGGGCATCGCTTTGCCTTTCTTGATACCTTATTCATTACTGATTGGCTTTGTTGCACAAACCTACGGTTAAAGGCTTATTCAATATTATAATTCTCAAATGAATAAGCCCACTGTTAGCGGCAGTGGGCTTTGTTGCACAAACCTATCTGTAAAGGCTTTTTCAGCGATATAATTTTCAAATGAAGAAGCCTACACACAAAATCTACCGTACAACCAATTGGCCCGCATATAACCGAGCACTCATGAGTCGCGGAAATATTGCCATTTGGTTTGATCCTGCTACGCAATGGTATGCTCCATCAAAAGGCAAACAAGGGCGAAATCAAACCTACTCCGACGCAGCTATCCAATGCTGCTTAATGATTAAATCCTTATTCCGTCTATCTTTACGTATGGTCACTGGCTTTGTGCAAAGTCTGATTAAACTTTGTGGATTAAATTGGACCGCACCAGATTACAGTACGCTTTGTAGAAGACAAAAGCATATTGATATTGCAATCAGCTACCAAAAAAGTAGCGATGGGCTGCATCTACTCATAGACTCTACAGGCATGAAGTTTCTAGGTGAGGGCGAATGGAAACGCAAGAAACATGGACCTGAATATCGTCGCCAATGGCGTAAACTTCATATTGGTATAGATGCTAAAACCCTTCAAATACGCGCTATTCAACTCACTACAAATAATGTGAGTGATTCACAAGTGCTTGGTGATTTACTCGATCAAATTCCACAAGATGAGCAGATTGACTCTGTTTATACCGATGGAGCTTATGACACCAAGCAATGCCGTCAGGTCATTGCAGATCGGCAAGCGCATGCAGTGATTCCACCTAGAAAAACGTGAATTCGGGATAAGAAATTTGATAAAGAATAGGCATTTGAGTCACAATTTAATCACGACAAAAAACTGAATAACCTCAAATGCCTATCGATACACAGCTTACAACACTTTTTTGTTTAATTGATGATTTTTGTGCTGATATTACCAACAATGTTGAACAATATAGGCTTACTTCAGGACAAGCTAAGCGATTGCGCCAAAGTAAAATCAGTGCTTCTGAAGTTCTCACTTTATTATTGTGGTTTCATCTAACAGGGAGTAGAAACTTCAAGGCTTTTTATCTTTATTGGGCTAAGCCTTTTCTTTGCTCTTACTTTCCAAACTTACCTAGCTATAACCGATTCATTGAATTAAAAGCAAAATATGTGATGTATTTTGTCGCTCTTATTGAGAGTTTAAAGGTGCAATCCTCTGGAATTGCTTTTATTGATTCTACCAAATTAGCTGTGTGAACCGTACCGGGTTTGTCGGAGAGTCAATATTCTGAGAGACTATCCCGATGACAAAATTAAAATATACCCCTGAAATCAGAGAAAGAGCGGTTCAACTATTGATTGAATCTGAAAAAGATTATCCATCGAATTGGGCTGCGATCACAGCTATTGCTCCTAAAATCGGTTGTACTCCTGAAACATTGCGTGTTTGGTATTTAAAGCATATGGATCAACTAAATCCTGCCAAAGTACAACAGATATCTGACCAAGAAAAAATGAAGCAAATGGAACGTGAAATTAAAGAATTAAAGCGTGCCAATGAAATTCTACGCAAAGCAGCCGCTTTTTTCGCCCAGGCGGAGCTCGACCGCCCACACAAATAATGGTGGATTTTATCCATAACAATAAAGATCGATATGGTGTTGAAGCGATTTGTAGAATTTTACCGATTGCAGCTTCGACCTATTATCGGGCTTTAGATCTCGTTGATAACCCAGAACATCGAGCGAAACGTGCTCTGCATGATTTACATCATGCAGAGCAAATCAAACGTATTTGGAAAGAAAGTTTAGGTCGATATGGTGTACGTAAAGTTTGGCAAAAATTGAAACGTGAAGGCTATGTTATTGCACGTTGTACAGTTGCTCGATTGATGCAGAAGCTAGATATACAAGGTGTTTGGCGTGGTAAGAACAAACAAACTACCCGCAGCCGAGATGATCAAAAACGAGCAGATGATTTAGTGAAACGGAATTTTAGTGCTGATCGACCTGACCAATTATGGGTCAGTGACTTTACGTATATTCAAACCAATTCTGGCTGGGTCTACACTGCATTTATTATTGATGTGTTCTCGCGAGCAATTGTTGGATGGAAAGTATCAACACGGATGAATACAGATATGGTACTTGATGCACTGGAGCAAGCATTGCATGATCGAGGCATGCCAAAGAACGTGATTCATCATTCCGACAGAGGTGTGCAATATCTTTCCATTCGCTATACCAATCGTTTAGAAGCAGCAAATTTACGAGCATCAGTCGGTACAACGGGTGATTCATACGATAATGCTTTGGCTGAAACGGTGAATGGCTTATACAAAACAGAGGTGATTGAATATTTAAAAGCAGATTGGCAAGGTTTAGCAGATGTACAACTTGCGACACTAAACTGGGTCGATTGGTTCAATAAAGAACGTGTACACAGCGCACTGGGTTATGTATCGCCTTTTGAGTTTGAAGCAATGTACTATGATAAGATTAATCCGTTAGGTCAGGTGGCCTAACTTAAATAAAAAAGTCTCCGACAAACCTGGTACGGTTCAGTGTGTCATAATAAACGTATTCAGCAACACCGTGTATTTGTAGACAGCGCAAGTCGGGGGAAAACCTCTGTAGATTGGTTTTATGGTTTCAAAATTCATTTGATTTGCGATCATGTTGGACGCTTAGTTTCTTATTGTATAACAACAGGTAACGTTGATGACCGTAAAGTATTACCAGAATTAATAGAACACTCAAAATTAAAAGGTAAGTTGTTTGGTGATCGTGGCTATATTGGTAAGAATTGGAAGGATCGCCTTGCAGAAGTTGGTGTTCAACTGATTACACGTGTAAAAAGAAATATGAAACCACAAGTTTTAGATCCATTTGATCATGCTGTATTAAAAAAACGTGGAATTATTGAAGCACCATTTAATTTGATGAAAAGTCAATTTGATCTTGAACACACTCGCCATAGATCAAAAATAGGATTATTGACGACAATATTCTCAGCTTTAACCTTATATGCGTTGGTACTTGTGAATGGATATAATTCAGGAATTCAGCAGATTTTAAAACCTATTGAATTAAAATCTGCTTAAGCCGAATTCACGTTAATTATGATTGTTGGATGAAAACAGGGAGACAATGTGAAATTGCAGTAGAACCTTTGTTTGATTATGTAATATGTACTGGAGGATTCTCAGCATTTGGAGGTTCTAAGATATATAATTTACATAATGGTAATGTCTATACCGCGGGTGGTATTTCGTTAACTGGAACTAAAGATATGAAAGATCATGCAAAAACGGTAGGAGATATTGCTGAAAAAAGTATAGATAATAAATTTAAAATAGGAGCTACTAAGCTGAATAAACTAAGAAAAATGTTTAGTGGTAGCTGCATGGCAGGATATATATTAAATAAACCATCAGGTTTGACAAATTCAAAAGCTACTGATGAATTTCTAACAGGCATGGGAATATCTCAGAGTGTTGGATGGTGGGGAGCTAGGATTGGAGTTACAACTCCTGCTGGCTCCTTCTTTGATAGGAATGGACCTGTTGGTGTGGAAGTTGGTATGGGTACTCCTGGAGTAGATATAAGTGTAAGTGATAGTAAGCCTACTTTAGTTCGTACACAAGATTAGAGGTTATAAAATGAAAAAAATACTATGTTATATTATACTATCTCTTTTACTTATAAACTGCACATCATTAAATAATAGTAAAAATGATGAAATAGATTTAAAAGAATTATCTGAAAAACTATTTAAAGAATATAGTTTTAGTTATGAGACTCTCCGGAAAAAAAGCTCTACTCAACTTGTGGTTTTAAAAATAAGTAAAGAAAATTTCTCTAATAATGATTATGAAAAAATAAAAAAAGCGTTATTAGCTGATAAATGGAGTTTGATTGATTCATATAATAACTATTATAGTTTTTGTAAAACAAATGATTACTCTGTTGATATATTAAATCCTATTTATAGTAAACATTACTCAAGAGATGGTGATGAAGTTAACTTTACTAGTAATGATTATTGGTATTTCGCTTTTTATTACAATAAATTAGGGATTAATACATGTATGGAATATTACAGAAATTAAAACGCCATTTACTCGCTGAGAATAATTTAACTTTATTTGGTTGAGAAAGATGAATTAGAACGGGTTATATTTTATCACTGTGTAGGTACTCCACAAACTCTCATTAAGTAAGCGTCTGCTGATGCGCAGCAAGTCAAATATATCAACAGTTCAGAGGGAAAAGACAAAGGCCAGCTTAAAGCAATTGTTTATCCTGATGGTTTAAAAGAACAATTTGAACATGATGAAGAAGGACGCTTGCTGAAGCATACGGATACCAAAGGTTTAAACACGCAGTACCGTTATAATGCTGCGGGTTTGCTCGAACAGTGTATAGATGCGAACCGCCATCAAATTGGCTACCAATGGGACAATCAAGGGCGTATTCAAAAGCTTACCAATCAAAACCATGCGGAATATTTATTTAGTTATAACCGTTTTGGGCAATTGGTACATGAACAAGCTTTTGATGGGGAAGAAAAGAACTATAGCTACAATGAAAATGGTCAATTGTTTCAAATTCGCCAGCCGAATGTTTTTACTCAATTTGCCTACTTTGCTGATGGCATGATTGCATCAAAAACTTATACCCATGTGCAAACGCGTCATAGCCAAACCGAAGAGTTTGAATATAATCTGAATAACCAACTGAGCAAAGCAAAAAATAAAGAAAGCCAAAGTGATTTCTATCGAAATGCGCTTGGGCAATTGGTACGTGAGCATCAGCATTACAACGTGCCAAATTTAAAGCCGATGACAGCTGTATTGCGTTATGAGTATGATGAGTTAGGTAATTTAACGAAAACGATTCGTCCCGATGGGCAAGTTCAGACCAATCTAAGCTATGGTTCAGGGCATATCTATGGTATTGCATTTAATCAACAAGATATGGTCGCGTTCCAACGTGATGACTTACACCGTGAAACAGCTCGTATGTTGGCCAATGGCTTAATTCAAAGCAAAAATTATAATGATGTCGGTCTGCTGAGTTCACAAATTATTCGACCAGAACAAGAAACTGCAGGTCGTGTACAGCATCGAGCAGAACGGCATTATCAATATGATCAAAATTATTTGCTCACCCAAGTGAATGACAGTCGATTAGGTAGGCTGACGTATCAGTATGATGCAATTGGCCGTTTAACACAGATTCAAAGCCCACACCAAACTGAAAGCTTTGCTTTTGACCCAGCAGGGAACTTGATTGACCCGATTGCCACGCAGGCGTCTCAAGTGAAAAGTAATTTGATCGCTCAATATCAGGGTAAAAACTATAAATACGATGCGCAAGGCAATGTGATTGAAAGCAGCCATGCAGGTAAAACATTAAAACTGACGTGGGATAACCTGAACCGTTTGATCCAAAGTGAGCTTAATGGTCAGGCGACTGAATATGGTTATGATGTATTTGGAAGGCGTTTATACAAGAAAAATCAAAATGCGCAAACCCTGACCTTATTCGGCTGGGAGGGTGACCTGATGATTTGGGAGTCACAGCAATCTAATGACGTTGAAGAAAACTACACTAAGCATTATGTCTATGAACCGCAGAGTTTTGTACCGCTGCTGCAAACGGGTTATACAGGGTTTATCAAGCTTTTAGAAACGCCTGACTATGCCCAATTTCAGCATCAGGATTATTCGGTTTATAAAGATCCGATTTGGAAAACAGAAACCCGAAAGAATAAAGCTGAGTTGGAACGAGTTGCTTTTTATCACTGTGACCAAGTGGGTACGCCACAAAAATTGACTAATGAGTTAGGTGAGTGTGTTTGGGAAATAAAACAGGATGCATGGGGTGAAGCTATAGAAATAAAAGCCACTAATGCATTGCTTGAAGACACTAATATTCGTTTCCAAGGCCAATATTACGATGACGAAACTGGCTTACATTATAACCGTTACCGTTATTATGAGCCGTATAGTGCAAGATATGTAAGTAAAGACCCGATTGGATTGTTTGGTGGGTTGAATAACTCTTCGTATGTGAGTGATCCGAATCAGTGGGTTGATCCGATGGGGTTAACTGAATGGACTGGTTCAAGTTATCAAGTTAGTGTTCTTGCCGGAACAGGAATTAAATATGATTTAAGATCCCAATGCCTAAATAATGAAAGAGGTGTCGCATCAATAGTTGTTGGTGGTGGCTCATATGGGCGGGGGGGCACTTTAGGAGCGGCAGGAAGTAGATCAGTAACTTTTCATGACCCATATGATGGTGTTTATAAAGACGCATTGAATGGTGGGTGGGGAGATGTAAGTGCTAGTGTTGTATTATTTAGAGGTATAGGTTTTGGTAAAACTGGTTTAGGTGAAGCATCTAGTGATGGCTTAATGTCGACATATGATAGAGGAGTCGCTGCTAGTGCTGGAGTTTCAAGTGGACATGTTATACCTAGTTTATCTAGCTATAAGGTTGAAGCTTGTTTTACAAATGACCCACGTGGGCCCATTTGTAATGGTCGAAATGGTAGATGTGAAAAAAGTGTACCTAAACCAAAGCCTCGATCATATATCGATCCCAAAACCATTCCTGAGTATGATCCTCGCTCTCATGCACATATTCCGCCAAATAATGTCAACATTAATGACATTTTTAACAAAATGAGTTTTTAAGAGGTTATGTACAAAATGCTGAAAAAGAAATTATTAGTGAGTCTAGCTGTAAGTATATGTATTACTGCTTGTAATGCTTCAAATACATCATCTGATTTAAATATGACATTTGAACAAGCTGAGCAGTTAAGATCACAAGCAGAAGCTGCACCATCAAACTCTGATGAAAAGAAAGAATATTATAAAAGACTCGAACCTATTTATGAAAACTTGGCAAAAGAGGGTAATAGTGATGCTCAACTAATATTGGCAGATATTTATTTTAAAGCGCTGAGTGGAACTTATGATACTAAAAAATCATTTGAGTGGACAAAAAAATCGGCAGATAATGGAAATGTCTCCGCTATGTATAATACTGGTTTTAAGTACTACACTGGAACTGGAGTTCAAAAAAGTATAGAAAATGCAAAAAAATATTATCTTAAAGCTGCTAAGTTGAATGATGTTGATGCAATGGGCTCTATAGGCTCTATTTATATTGAAGAAGGAAATATTGAAGAAGGGTTAAATTATTTAAAAAGTGCAGCCGAAAAAAATGATGCTCTTTCATTATTTGAGTTAGGGTTGATATATTGCGAAGGTGTGGTTGTTAAACAAGACTATAAAATTTGTAATAATTACTGGGAAAAATCTGCATCATTAAATAATGCTGAGGCTGCTTTAAATTTGGGTATTAATTTGATAAATAGTAATGGTATCACTAAAGATGTGGATCGAGCTATTAAGTATTTTGAATTAGCTAGTAAAATGAGTAAAGGACAAGCATCTTATAACTTAGGGGTCATATATTCATCTCCAGATTATAATAAGTTAAATGAAAGTTTATCTCAATTTTACTTTAATAAAGCATATGAGCAAGGCATCTCAAGTGCTAAAGAAAAGATAAAACAGTAAGTATTCAAATAATTTTCTGTAATTTATAAGAGATAGCATAATAATGCTCAAAAATAAAGTTCTGTTTACTTCCGCTATAAGCATTGTTATATGTAGCTTAATTGCTTGTACAAATTTGAATAAACAGGACAAGTTCCCTACGCTCGAGGAAGAGTGTAAATTAGCAGGAAGTAGTAGTAAGCAGTGTGAAATTCTTAATTTAAAAGATTTATCCTTAGATGAAAAAGAGAATCTAATGGGATGGGTCTATCTAAATGGGTTAGATAATATCAAACCTAATTATGATAAAGCTTACTATTGGTTTGAAAAGGCTGCAAAAGCTAATAACCATGAAGCTATAAATTCATTAGGTATGATTTATTTTGCTGGGTTAGGAAAAGATAAGGATTTTCAAAAGGCTGAAGAATGTTTTTTAGAAGCAAATAGGTATGGTAACAAAGATGCTAAATTGAACTTGGCAGAACTATATAGAGTTAAAGATTTTGGTCGATCACCAGATTTTGAAAAAGCAGAGCGTTGGTATTTATTAGGAGTCCAAGATAATCCTTCACGGGCATATGAGGGGTTATCAAAAATGTACTTGGATCAGGAAAACTATGAAAAGGCATTTAGTTTCTCTGGAAAAGCTGCTGAACTAGGTAATCCTGAAGCACAATATAATTTAGGGGTTTTCTTTGAGCAAGGCGTGTATGTAAAAAAAGATAA
This sequence comes from Acinetobacter piscicola, assembly GCF_015218165.1. NCBI lineage: Bacteria > Pseudomonadati > Pseudomonadota > Gammaproteobacteria > Moraxellales > Moraxellaceae > Acinetobacter > Acinetobacter piscicola. Next base: position 61,974 of record NZ_CP048660.1, read on the forward strand.
AAAGCAAGCTGAGTTTTGGTATGAAAAAGCAGCTAAGCAAGGACATTTGAACGCAATTAATAATTTAAATATTCTTAGATAAAAATAAATGGAAAGGCTTCATTATGTAATCATTTTTATAATAATGAAGCTTTATTTTCCGGGGTTATATGAAAAGATACTGTTTGATAGGTTTTTTAAATAAAATTATTTTCTTGTTTTTGTAACTAAAGAGAAAAGTATTAGCAGGTTTTTTTATTTCTTACCAATTATAGTCATTTATTAAAAAGTAAAATAACTGAAAATAAGGAAAAATAAATGAAAGAAATACTTTTACTAGCAATTTTATTGGGGTTAACTGGGTGTAGTGATAATGACCAAAAAAGCAGTGTGCAAGAAAATAGTAAGCGTCCGCTGAACACACCTTATGAATTCATCCTATAAGCCTTAATTTAGTCCCCACTTAGAAACAAGTGGGGACTTAAATTTATGACTACAAATAATCAGACATCCATCGCATCTCTTGCGAAAAAACGAAGAACATACAGTCCTGAATTTAAACAGCAGATCGTTCAGGCTTGTAAAGCACCGGACGTTTCAATTGCTTCAGTCGCTTTGCAACATGGATTGAATACAAATCTTGTATCCAAATGGATTCGCTTAATTGATGCTAAGCCAGGGAGTGATCGCTCACCACTACCGAATAAACCTGCATTTATTGCCTTATCTTGCTCTGCACCATTAGATCCTACTCCTACTGACATGTTAAAAGTTCAAATTACTTTACCCAACTCAAAAGCAGAAATTGGCTTGAAATGGCAAGTATCAGAAATATCTGCTTTAGCAGAATTACTCAAGGCACTTGCAACATGATCCGCATTGATGAAATCTGGTTGTCTACTCAGCCCATGGACATGCGTGCAGGAATGGATACTGCCATGGCTCAGGTGGTGAGAGCCTTTGGCTACATCAAACCGCATTGTGCTTACCTGTTCTGTAATAAACGTGGCCATCGCATGAAAGTGCTGGTACATGATGGACTGGGCATCTGGCTGTGTGCCCGGCGGCTGGAACAGGGAAAATTCCACTGGGCTAAAGTTCACCAGGGTGAAAACGTAGCTCTCAGTCCAGAACAGTTACAGGCACTCATTCAGGGTTTGCCCTGGCAGCGCATTGGACGACAGCAAGTGGTCACAATGCTCTAAACTAGGCTGCTACATTCTACTATTCTCCAAACGTTCTATTTCCTCTGCGTCATGACCTCAGGCATACTGCGGTCATGAATACACTGCCTGACTTAAGCCAACTGACCCATGAACAACTGCTGGAATTTACCCTGCAGTTGGCGATGCAGCATCAGTCTCTGGCACAATCAAATCAAGAATTAGAAAAATCAAACCAGCAATTGGATGCCAAAGTTCAGCATCTTTCTATTCTCAATCAAAAATACGAGCATGAACTGGCGCTGTTTAAAAAGCATAAATTCGCCCAAAAGAATGAACACTTAACGGCAAAACAAATCCATCTATGGGACGAAGCGGTCGAAGAAGATATCGCAGCCGTTGATCTGGAATTAGAACGATTAAATGCAGATAAAACCGATGCAGCGACACAGAAAGCCAAAACCAATAAACCTAAACGTCGACTGCTGCCAGATCATCTACACACCATCCGTATTGAGCATGAACCTGCATCAACCCAATGCAGTTGTGGCTGCCAGTTACGTCGTATCGGCGAAGATATCAGTGAAAAACTGCATTTCAGACCGGCACAGTTCTACAAGGAACAGCATGTTCGTGGCAAATGGGTCTGTGGTCAGTGTGACACCCTGACTCAGCAAGCGATGCCTGCCTATGTGATTGATAAAGGCATTGCTTCACCTGAACTGCTCAGCCATGTGCTGGTATCGAAGTATGCCGATCATTTGCCGCTGTACCGTCAGCGCCTGATCTATCAGCGGGCTGGCATTGATCTGTCCAGATCCACTTTATCTGACTGGATTGGTCGCTGCGGTGTGGAACTGGAGCCTCTGGCCAATACCTTAAAAGAGGTGGTGCTGCAACAGCAGGTGCTGCATGCAGATGAAACACCAGTCACCATTATGCGGATGGGTGAGAATGAGAAAAAACCGAAGAAAGGTTATGTCTGGGCCTATGCCACCACACAGTACAATCCAATTCAGGCGGTGATCTATGACTTTCAGGATAGCCGTTCAGGTCAGCATGCTGAAGAGTTCCTGAAAGGCTGGCAGGGTCATCTGGTCTGTGATGATTACAGTGGTTATAAAGCACGCTTTAAATCAGGCCAGGTCATTGAGGTGGGCTGCATGGCCCATGCACGTCGTAAATTCCATGAACTGCATGTGACCAAAAAAAGTCAGGTTGCTGAACAGGCATTAGTGCTGATTCAGAAACTGTATGCCATAGAAGCAGAACTCAGGAAAAAGACCGATAGTACAGCAGAACAGCGCCGCGAATACCGGCAACAGCATAGTCAACCGGTGATGCAACAACTGTATGAATGGCTCAACCAACATCATCTGACGGTGCCATCGAGTTCTCCCACCGCCAAGGCGATCAATTACACTCTGAAGCGTTGGCCAGCTTTAAGCCGCTATCTGGATGATGGCAATCTACCGATTTGCAATAATTGGGTAGAGAATCAGATGCGTCCCTGGGCCTTAGGACGCAAGAACTGGCTGTTTGCTGGCTCGCTGCGCAGTGGCCAGCGAGCAGCGAATATCATGACTTTAATCCAGTCAGCAAAGCTGAATGGCTTGGATCCGTATGCCTATTTAAGTGATGTGCTGAAAAGGCTGCCGACACACAAAGTGACCCAAATTGAAGAATTGCTGCCGCACTGCTGGAAACCTGAACCGAATTAAAAATTGGTATGGGATTCAGCGGACGCTTACAGAAAATATAACTCAGCATGCTGAGTAGCAGTACCAGCATTAGCTAATTATAGTTTACCTGCCTCACCATAAGCATTTTCGATGGGTGGGTAGTCTATACTAATACAAGTCCTGTCGGCGCATCTACATTATTGGATGAAGCAAAAGACCGCTGCATTAGTTATGCCTAATGCAACTCAAGTGGCAAATGTACTGAAATGAAGCGATTACAAGAACTGGGGAAAAGATATCAAGAAGAAAATCCTGTGTATTTAAATGTACCTCCGAGTTCTCAATGGTTTCCGTCAAGTTTTTAATTTTTGGAGTTAGTAAATGAAATATTCTTATTCTATCTTTTTCAGCCTATTGATGGTAAGTGGTTGTAGTAATGGTACATCAACGAATACACTTCCTGATTCAGAAAAGATTACATCAACGGAGCAAGATTCATATCAAAAAATACAGAAATATTCTGAAGCTGGCGATAAGGAAAATTATTTAAAACTTTTAAAAACGTCTGCTGAAAGTGGGGATGTAATTGCCCAAAATGAATTGGCTGGATTATATGCATTTGGTGAGGGCGTACCAAAAAGTGGAGAGAAATTTATTTATTGGTCAGAGTTAGCTGCATCTAAGGGGTCTTCACTTGCTCAACTTAATTTAGGTACAGCCTATTTTTTTGGAACTAATGGAGTAACTCAAGATTTGGTAAAAGCAGAAAAGTGGCTAACACTTGCTGCAAGTAATAATGAAGAAATTGCTAAAAGTTATTTACAGAAAATAAAAAATAATGAAATACCAGATGATACAAAACTTCTTATGGAGAGTGATAAGTAGTTTGGTCTATTTACGGCTTTGTTGCACAAAGATTTGAAATGCAAAGCGCCCTTAATTGAGCCAAATTTAAGGCGTAACTTGGGTAAGTGGTCGACCTAATTCCGTAAATCTGTTGAGGACTGCTACACGTGCATGAATCTCATTCACCTGACTAGGAAAGCTTCTTGCCATTAATTTATCGCCTAATAATTTGATGCAATGCATCTTGGTTTCCACCAAACTTCGGCAATGATAACCGGACCATTTTTTCCATAATGTCCTGCCTGAGAAGCACTGCTTCGCAAGATTAACCGTTCGAAGTAATTCATTTCGCGCTAGCGAGCTGATCTTTGTATCTTTCCATGGTTTCGCATTTTTTCTAGGTGGAATCACCGCATGCGCTTGCCGATCTGCAATGACCTGACGACATTGTTTGGTGTCATAAGCGCCATCGGTATAAACAGAGTCAATCTGCTCATCTTGTGGAATCTGATCGAGTAAATCACCAAGCACTTGTGAATCACTCACATTATTTGTAGTGAGTTGAATGGCGCGTATTTGAAGGGTTTCAGCATCTATACCAATATGAAGTTTACGCCATTGGCGACGATATTCAGGTCCATGTTTCTTGCGTTTCCATTCGCCCTCACCTAGAAACTTCATGCCTGTAGAGTCTATGAGTAGATGCAGCCCATCGCTACTTTTTTGGTAGCTGATTGCAATATCAATAGGCTTTGTTGCACAAACCTATCTGTAAAGGCTTTTTCAGCGATATAATTTTCAAATGAAGAAGCCTACACACAAAATCTACCGTACAACCAATTGGCCCGCATATAACCGAGCACTCATGAGTCGCGGAAATATTGCCATTTGGTTTGATCCTGCTACGCAATGGTATGCTCCATCAAAAGGCAAACAAGGGCGAAATCAAACCTACTCCGACGCAGCTATCCAATGCTGCTTAATGATTAAATCCTTATTCCGTCTATCTTTACGTATGGTCACTGGCTTTGTGCAAAGTCTGATTAAACTTTGTGGATTAAATTGGACCGCACCAGATTACAGTACGCTTTGTAGAAGACAAAAGCATATTGATATTGCAATCAGCTACCAAAAAAGTAGCGATGGGCTGCATCTACTCATAGACTCTACAGGCATGAAGTTTCTAGGTGAGGGCGAATGGAAACGCAAGAAACATGGACCTGAATATCGTCGCCAATGGCGTAAACTTCATATTGGTATAGATGCTAAAACCCTTCAAATACGCGCTATTCAACTCACTACAAATAATGTGAGTGATTCACAAGTGCTTGGTGATTTACTCGATCAAATTCCACAAGATGAGCAGATTGACTCTGTTTATACCGATGGAGCTTATGACACCAAGCAATGCCGTCAGGTCATTGCAGATCGGCAAGCGCATGCAGTGATTCCACCTAGAAAAAATGCGAAACCATGGAAAGATACAAAGAGTAGCTCGCTAGCGCGAAATGAATTACTTCGAACAGTTAAACGTTTAGGCAGGACACTATGGAAAAAATGGTCAGGCTATCATCGCCGCAGTTTGGTGGAAACCAAGATGCATTGCATCAAATTATTAGGCGATAAATTAATGGCAAGAAGCTTTCCTAGTCAGGTGAATGAGATTCATGCACGTGTAGCAGTCCTCAACAGATTTACGGAATTAGGTCGACCACTTACCCAAGTTACGCCTTAAATTTGGCTCAATTAGGGGCGCTTTGCATTTCAAATCTTTGTGCAACAAAGCCACTTTGGAGCAAGCAGTGATAATCCAAATACTTCATCAGCAAGGTAAATCTATTAAAGCTATTACTCGTGAACTGGGGGTGTCCAGAAATACCGTACGTAAATATTTATGGCAAAACACCACACCTCAGTATCAGCGTATACAGCCTAGAATAAGTATCCTTGACCCATATAAACCTTATTTACTCCAACGTGTAAACGCAGCTCATCCTGAATGGATTCCTGCTGTTGTGCTCTACCAGGAAATTTTAGGGTTGGGATATCCAGGAAAGATCAGGATCTTGAGGGAATATCTTGCAACATTAAAACCAGTTGCTCAACCGGAACCGATCATTCGTTTTGAAACCCAACCTGGCCAACAAATGCAGGTGGATTTCACCACAATTCGACGCAACAACACGACTTTGAAAGCCTTTGTCACAACATTAGGGTATTCCAGAGCGACTTTCGTGAAATTTTATGATCATGAACGTACGGATGCATGGATCGATGGTCTAGAAAATGCATTTCAGTTCTTTGCAGGAGTACCTCAAGAAATCCTGTTTGATAATGCTAAAACGATCATGATTGAACGGGATGCCTATCAGGAGGGGCAGCATAAATGGAACCCCAAACTGTTCGACTGCGCCAAGAAGTACAGCTTTCGTCCTCGCGTATGTAAGCCCTACCGTGCACAGACCAAAGGCAAAGTTGAACGCTTTAATGGATACCTCAAATCAAGCTTTATTGTGCCATTGAAAGCAAGCCTGAAGACTTCGGGTTTACTGTTAGATGTTGATGTCGCCAATGCCCACATTGGCCGGTGGCTGCATGAAACCGCCAATCAGCGGATTCATGCCACCACGCAAGAAAAACCGGCTGTTCGACTACAACAGGAGCAGCAAAAATTTACGCCATTACCGCAATCAGATACAGGTTCTGTCACTGTACCTGTTGCAGCAGCACAGCATGTCATGCCCTACGAGAGTTTGCAGCATCCCTTATCTGTATATGACCAGTTGCTGGGAGTTTCCTGATGAATCTGCAATACGACCGTATAGAGCAGCTTTGCCAAAAGCTCAATCTGCCTGCCATCGCATCACAATGGTCACATCATGCACAACAAACATTAGGTCAGGATGGAAGTTATGCCGACTTTGTTGAAGCTATCTTGACGCATGAATATGCTGCCAGGCAACAGCGCAGTCAGCAGGTACTGATGAAACTCTCAGGCCTGCCTCAAGTCAAAACCCTGGAAGACTATGATTTTAATTATGCGCTAGGGGCCCCTAAATCACAGGTGATTGAACTGTTCAATCTGAGCTTTATTGCTAGAGCAGAAAATGTGGTGTTTCTGGGGGCTAGCGGAGTAGGAAAAACGCACTTATCTATGGCATTAGGCTATAAGGCCATCATGAACAACATTAAGATCAAGTTCATTACCGCAGCGGATTTAATGCTGCAACTGAGTGTAGCCTATCAGCAAGGTAAACTGAAAACCTATATGCAACGTGCGGTACTGGGACCAAAGTTACTGATTATCGATGAAATTGGTTATTTACCGTTTGGTCGTGAAGAAGCGAATCTGTTCTTTAACGTGATTGCCAAGCGTTATGAAAAAGGCTGTACGATATTGACGAGTAACTTACCCTTTAGCCAATGGTCTAAGTCATTTGCGGATGATGTTACGTTGACCGCTACGATGTTAGATCGGCTATTACATCACTGTCATGTGGTACAAATATCGGGTGAGAGTTATCGTTTGAAGGATAAAAAAAGAATTGGGATTCAGCCTCAGGTTGAAACTTAATAAGAGATCAAAGGGGTCAATTTTACTTCGCCATTTGTAAGGTAAAAGGGGTCAATTTTAGAATGCCGTTGACATAACACCTAAAATCTATCGTACAACCAATTGGTCATCCTATAATCGAGCCTTAATCAACCGAGGCAATATTTCCATTTGGTTTGATCCAAAGACTCAATGGTATGCTCAGCCACAAGGCAAACAAGGTCGGAATCAAACTTACTCCGATACAGCTATTCAATGCTGCTTAATGATTAAATCTCTATTTCGACTCTCTTTACGTATGGTTACAGGCTTTGTTCAAAGTCTGATTAAACTTTGTGGATTAGATTGGGCCGCACCAGATTATTCAACCCTTTGCCGTCGACAAAAGCATATTGATATTGTAATTAACTATCAAAAAAGTAGTGATGGTCTCCATCTACTCGTGGGCTCTACTGGCTTGAAGTTTCTAGGTGAAGGTGAATGGAAGTGTAAGAAACATGGGCCGGAATATCGTCGTCAATGGCGTAAGCTTCATATTGCTATAGATGCTGAAACCCTTCAAATACGTGCTGTACAACTCACCACAAATAATGTCAGTGATTCACAAGTGCTCGAAGATTTAGTTGCTCAAATTCCCTTGGATGAACGAATCGATTCAGTCTATACAGATGGTGCTTATGACACAAAGCACTGCCGACAAGTCATTTTAGATCGAGATGCATATGCAGTCATTCCACCAAGAAAGAATGCAAAGCCTTGGAAAGATCAGCAACTCAGGTCTATAGAGCGCAATGAGTTATTGAAAACAGTTAAACGGCTAGGAAGAGCCCTTTGGAAAAAGTGGTCTGGTTATCATCGTCGAAGTTTGGTGGAAACCAAGATGCATTGCATCAAATTATTAGGCGATAAATTAACAGCAAGGAGCTTCTCTAGCCAGATGAATGAGATTCATGCACGCGTAGCGGTACTCAACAGATTTACAGAATTAGGTCGCCCTCATACCCAAGTTGTCACTTGAATTTGGCTCAATTAGGGTAACTCTGCCTTTCAAAACTTTGTGCAACAAAGCCTATAACTGGCTTAATTAATAAAAAATAGTAATTTAATTATAAACTACTATTTTTTATTTAAAAACAATACCATATATTTTAAAGTGGAGAGTTTTCACCCTAAAGTGGAATACTTTTCACTGTTTATTAAAATATTGATTAGTTATCTATTTAAATACATATTTATTTTTTAAATTTTATAATATTTATTAAATATTTATATGTATTTTTTTATTTAAGATAAATTTGAAAATATGACATTTTTTTCTAAAAACAAAATTTTGTCTTTCGTTATTTTATAAAGATCGTATCTAGCTCGAAACATTACAAAGTATAGCTGAGTGAAACGAGAGCTATGCTGAAGTAATTGTTTGAGCAACCAACCGACTTCCAGTATTAATTACACAATGAGAGTTACAGAGGGCGGTCAGGAAATGATCACGATTAGGTGTTGCATAGGTGTATGTATGTGGCTACTAAAATACTTATTTTTTGTTTTAAGGTTTTCTATTTTTTCTTATTTATTTTCAACATATTACAACCAATCCAAGACAAAGATTTGTCATAGCTCCTTTAAAAAAACTTTATAAATTCACTTTAATTTGTGTATCAAATTTAGGCGAAAGCCGTACTATTTCTAGGATTAACTCAAGACTGAAATCTGTCTTAGTTATCCACAATTTTAAATTTAAAACAAAACAAGACTTTAGTAGACAAAATAAGGGTTTTAAGACAAAAATATAGCCTTAAGACAATCCATTGACATTATTTGTCTTGAATTAGTATAATCTGTCTAAGGAAAGAAGTTCTGTATTTGGCAAACTTCTAGAACAATCAAAAACAAAAGGAAAAAGAAATCGTGCAAATAGGAAAAATTAGCACCGTGTTTAAAGTATATGACGCAATGATGGGTAGCGGTAAGACTACTCAAATTATAGAAAACATTAGAACAGCAGAAACATCTCAAAACTTTTTATATATCACTCCATTACTTGATGAATGCCATCGTATTTCAGGTACAACTTATGATGAAGATGATCACTTAAAACGTCCGTTGATTACTACAGAAGACGATACCAGCGTACATTACGCTTATCTGCCAGATGCACCCCTTAAAAATAAACGATTCAAACATCCATTTTATAAAGGCGGTAACAAAGCTGAAAGCTTACAGTACTTGCTCAAAAACAAAGAGAATGTAGTTAGTACACACCAACTATTTATGAACTTGACTCCTGCAATGCTTGAAGATGCTAAAGATTACGTTTTAGTCATCGATGAAACAATTCAGGTTTATGACGTTTATACCGAATATACAGCGACTGAATTAGAAGCATTGTTCCGTTTAGGATGGATTAAACTAGATGATAGTGACAATGTTACCTTACGCTTCCAGCGTGAAAACTTTGGTGATAATGGCGGTGATCCAACAGGAACAAAATACGAAAATCTAGCAACTATGTGTGATCTTGGTCAGCTCCTATATGTGGATCAAAAGCTGATTGTTTGGGAATTGAGTATTGATACCCTAAAAGCTTTCAAAGAAGTTTGGATTGCTACATATATGTTTGAAGGTTCGCAAATGAGTGCGTATCTGAAGTCGTATAGTGTTGATTATGAACTAATTCGTTTTGGTAACAAGCCTTCTCATATTAAGGAATTAGTCACTATTTCTGATGACAAATTTATCAATGATATAGGTACGAAAAAAACAGCTTTAAGCTCTAGTCAATTTAAGACTAATAAAAAGGCTTTATGTGAGCAACTATCTAAAAACTTAGATAACTACTTTCGTAATAAAGTTAAAGCTAAGAAAGGTGATCGTTTGTGGACTTCTTTCAAAGAATGTCATTCACTTATTGCAGGCTCACGCTATAAAGATGAATGGTTAGCATTCAATACAAAAGCTACGAATGAATATAAAGACAAGACTAATTTGGCGTACCTTTTAAATCTTTTCCCTAACCCTATGGTGGTTAAGGCTTCAGCTATGAAAGGCTTCCCAGTTAACGAAGATGTATTTGCTCTTTCAGAAATGGTACAATGGATATGGCGTTCAGCTATTCGTGAAGGTAATCCAATCAATATTTATGTGCCTAGCGCACGTATGAGAGACTTGTTGACTCGTTGGATGAATGATGAGTTTGAAAATATTGTCGCAGTTAAGACTGAACCTTACGCTCAGACTAAATCTAAACAATTAGAATTAGTATAAAGAAAACTATCTTTTGGGGATTGACATTCTCACCGTGCTAAAAGACGTAGATTCCTCCTGCGAGAAGTTCATGTCCGAGCGCAAAAATATTCAGTGAATTTATATCCCGATCCATGAACTACCACACTCACGACACTGTCATTCTCTTACTTATAATCCTGCCCTCTACCTTTCAAACTACTGGTGCGTGAGCCACAGCACGAACACGTTTGGATAGTTCGCTTCATTAATTTCTTCATACCATACATCTCGTTCTCGCATTTATACTTGAGCATGGTTCTTAGTTGTCCAACTTGCATCTAGCACAGATTTAGCCAATTTAGTTTTTACTAATGCTTTGACATGCATATTGTCAACGAAGATTGCTGTATGGGCATTCACTAGTTTATGGCTGAATTGATGCAGCATGTTTTGACGTAGATTTTTAATCTTGGCGTGAATCGCTTTGATACGCTTCTTATTTTTTGCACGTTGAGCAATGCCAAGTTTTTGTTCATATTGTCGATAGATTTTAGGAGCTTTGAGCTTTACGCCATCTGAACAAGTGACTAAATCTTTTAAGCCCAAGTCCATGCCTATTGAGGTTTTAATTGTTGTTTTTACTGGTTGAATATCATCAACCACAAAGCAAGCATACCAACGCCCCGACTATCTTCTACAAATGAACCTGTTTTGACGTTGTAATTGCTTAGTCCGTAACGGCTTTGTTGCACAAATATTCAAAAACTAGACTTTCCCCAAGTTATCCAAATTTAAGTGACAACTCGGGTGTGAGGTCGACCCAACTCCGTAAATTTATTTAATACTGCCACACGTGCATGCATCTCTTTGACTTGGCTTTGGAAATTTCTTGCACTGAGTTTATCGCCTGAGAAACACTGTTTCGTAAGATTTGATGCAATGCATTTTGGTTTCGACCAAACTTCGGCAATGATAGCCTGACCAGTTTTTACATAGTGTCCTGCCTAAACGTTTAACTGTTCGAAGTAATTCATTTCGCTCTAGCGAGCTGGTCTTTGTATCTTTCCAAGGTTTCGCATTTTTTCTTGGTGGAATCACCGCATGCGCTTGTCGCTCTGTGATGACCTAACGCCATTGCTTGGTGTCATAAGCCCCATCAGTATAGACGGAGTCAATCTGTTCTTCTTGTGGAATCTGATTTAGTAAATCACCAAGCACCTGTGAATCACTCACATTGTTGGTTGTGAGCTGAATAGCACGTATTTGAAGGGTTTCAGCATCGATACCAATATGTAATTTATGCCATTGGTGACGATATTTAGGCTGATGTTTTTTACGTTTCCATTCGCCTTAACCTAAAAACTTTAAGCCAGTAGAATCCACAAGTAAATGGAGACCATTACTGCTTTTTTGATAGTTAATTGCAATATCAATATGCTTTTGTCTTCTACAAATAGTGGAATACGAATATCGCTGATATTCGAGGCTATCCAATCTAATCTACAAAGATGAATGAGACTTTGAACAAAGCCTGTGACCATACGTAAAGACAGACGGAATAGAATTTAATCATCAGACAGCATTGGATAGCGACATCAGAATAGATTTGATTTCGACCATGTTTGCCTTTTGGTTGAGTTTTGGGATCAAACCAAATAGAGATTTTCCTCGATTTATTAATGCCCTGTTATAAGAAGACCAATAGGTTGTACGATAGATTTTAGGTCTAGGCTTATTCATTTGAGAATTATAATGTTGAATAAGCCTTTAACTGTAGGTTTGTGCAACAAAGCCCTCATGGATTGCAAACTGATCTAATAGCAACACATTAATAAGTAATCATTGGACTGCTATTATTGATTATGTTATTGATATTTAATTTAATTTTTATGAATATTCAATTTTTTAATAGAAATTTAGTTGCTCTCAGAGCTTGATGTAGTGGTGTTTTATCTTTTTGCAACTTACTCAATAATGCTGCACCTAACCACATTTGGTAAAGTACTTGTGCCAACGTCGAGGCCTCAGTATCTGCTTGGATAGACTGATCATGTTTTCCCAAATCAATTAAACCAGCAATACGTTCGATTACATCATCGACGCCAGCGGACATAATGGAGCGCATATCTTCAGATAGATCGGCAACTTCTGCGGCAAGTTTCACAATTAAACAGCTATCCGCCCAACCACACTGTGTTTCAGGATCTTCTATCCATAAATTAAAATACTCAATCAGCTTTTGATAAGGGGATTTATCACTACGCCATACATCATTTAAACGGACTTGATAATTATCTACATAATGCTGTACCAATTCACATCCGAAAGCTTCCTTGGATTGGAAATAATGATAAAACGAGCCTTTAGGGATCTCACAGCTCTGTAAAATTTCCTGTAATCCTACACCGGTAAAACCTTTATGCAAAATCAGGTCTGAACTGGTGTTAAGAATGTGTAAGCGCTTCGCTTCAGACTTTTTAATAGGAGTAGGCTTCATATTAATTATTTACTCTATTGTAAAAAATAGACCAGTCGTATTTTTTTTATTATAACTCATCTACAATGGATGTAAAGAAATTTTAATCTTAATTTTTAATTATGAAGAGAAATACTTCTAAATAAAACATGGAGTTATATGTGTGAAAACAGTTATTAATCAACGCATCGTTTTAGCTAAACGGCCAGTGGGTGAGTCAAAACACAGCGATTTTCGTATTGAGCAAGTTGAGATCAATGAACTTAAACAAGGCGAGATATTGTTAAAAACCATTTACTTGTCACTCGATCCTTATATGCGTGGTCGCATGAATGATGCTCCTTCATATGCGGCACCGGTTGAAATTGGTGAAGTGATGGTCGGTGGAACAGTCAGTCAAGTGGTGGCCTCTAAAAACCCAAAATTCAAAGAAGGCGAGTGGGTTCTTTCCGGAAATGGCTGGCAGGGCTACGCAATTTCTAATGGGACTGCATGTCAAAGCTTAGGTATGCAACCTGAACATCCATCTTGGGCATTAGGTATTTTGGGAATGCCAGGATTTACTGCTTATATGGGGTTGTTGGACATTGGTCAGCCTAAAGCTGGTGAAACTTTGGTCGTTGCCGCTGCAACGGGACCTGTTGGTGCTACGGTTGGACAGATTGGCAAACTTAAAGGTTGTCGCGTGGTTGGCGTCGCAGGTGGGGCTGAAAAATGCCGTTATGCAGTAGAAGAATTCGGCTTCGATGCTTGTATCAATCATCATGATGAAAATTTTGCAGAACAATTACAACAAGCTGTTCCCAACGGTATTGATATTTATTATGAGAATGTAGGGGGTAAAGTGTTTGATGCGGTATGGCCATTGCTTAACTCTGCGGCACGTGTACCGGTGTGTGGTGTGGTTTCCCAGTATAATGCTACCGAGCAAGCACAAGGCCCAGACCGTTTACCGGGCTTTATTTCCACCCTTTTAAAAAAGCGTATTCGCATGCAAGGCTTTATTATTTTTGATGATTATGGCAGTCAGTATCCGCAATTCTATCAGCAAATGTCTGAATGGTTGAAAGACGGAAAAATCAAATATAAAGAGCATATGGTGCAAGGTTTAGATAACACGATCAATGCTTTCAATGGTATGTTGAAAGGCGAAAACTTTGGCAAAGTGGTTGTAAAAATTTAAAAAAATAGGAATTATCATGATTATACTACATCATTTAGATCAATCACGTTCTTTTCGCATTTTGTGGTTACTTGAAGAAATCAAGCAGCCTTATGAGCTGAAACGCTATTATCGTGACTCAAACACGCATTTGGCCCCTGACTCTTTAAAAACCATTCATCCTTTAGGGAAATCTCCAGTATTGGAATGGGATGGCAAAGTTATTGCAGAGTCAGGCGCAATCGTTGAGTTATTAATTCAGCAACTTGCGCCGCATTTAGCACCAGATATGGATGAACCTACCTATGTCGATTATCTACAGTGGATTCATTTCTCAGAAAGCTCTGCCATGCTGCCATTTTTGTTAAAAACGTTTAATGCGATAGAAACCAAGCAGGGCACGAAGTTGGTATTTCTAGAAAATTATACTCAAGTTGAGTTCAATAAAGTATTTAGCTATTTAAATGAATATTTAAAAGATAAAGAATTTCTAGTGGCAGACCGTTTAACCGGTGCTGACTTTATGATGGGCTTTGGACTACATGCTTTAGTTCATCATATGGGACAAGGTGAAAAGTATCCTCATATCCAACGTTATGTAGCAGGTTTAAGCCAACTACCTAGCTGGCAAGCCGCAGTACAAATTGAACAAAATGGTGTGAAAAGTCAAAAATAGCAAGATTAATTTTTTAAAGGCAATTTAGAAAAACAATCGTGATTTTCAAGTAAATCTACTTAAAAATAAGTTGACACTTATTTAAATTAAACGCCCAATGAATTTCATCGGGCGTTCTCTATTTTAAAGATAAGGAATTACCATTATTTAAGACAAGTTTCGCCTATTCTTTCACTGCAAATTCCTATCAGAAGAGTTTGAATATCACGACGTTTAGGCTGAAAGATATAATCAACTTTTGAAAGAAACGTGACTAACGCACAGCAAGATTAAATTATTCCTCAGGGTATTAAACAAGTAAACTGCATCATTTTACTAACATAAACACATACACGTAAAAATCAGGCCCCGTTTAACTGGCAATAGTTTTTGAACCCTTGTATAAAAGTTTAAACGAATCTAGCAAGTCTTTATTTAATGTTAATACTCATCCAGTATTGAGGTTTTTTATCTTTTCTTGCCTGTGATCTAGGTTGTAATACTCTAATTTCATACTCACCTGAAGCAGGTAAAATATAAATACCATTATCATCAAGCTCTGGAGAATATTCTCCAAGATTGATTGAGTCTTTTAATTGATTACCCCATAAGTAAGTTTCAACATTTCCTCCAGTCAACCTCACTTTTAACTTTTGCCCTTTTTTAGCATAAAATTTGTAGGAATCATACTTGTATCCATCTATCCTTCCGTAATAATTTGCAGAGTAAGATTTTTTTGCAAACTTAACTACAACAGTCTTTCGTATATCATTGTTATCATTTGCAAGTACGGCAGGGCTAAGCATAGTTAAAGTTAGGGCCATAAAAGTACCAGCTAGTAATTTCGTATTCGCTATTTTCACAAGGTTACCTTAATTCTTGCATCGTCCCTGACATAGTAATATAAGTGGCTTTGTTGCACAAACCTACAGTTAAAGGCTTATTCAACATTATAATTCTCAAATGAATAAGCCCACACCTAAAATCTATCGTACAACCCATTGGTCTTGTTATAACAGAGCATTAATAAATCGAGGAAAATCTCTATTTGGTTTGATCCCAAAACTCAACCAAAAGGCAAACATGGTCGAAATCAAATCTATTCTGATGTCGCTATCCAATGCTGTCTGATGATTAAATTCTATTCCGTCTGTCTTTACGTATGGTCACAGGCTTTGTTCAAAGTCTCATTCATCTTTGTAGATTAGATTGGATAGCCTCGAATATCAGCGATATTCGTATTCCACTATTTGTAGAAGACAAAAGCATATTGATATTGCAATTAACTATCAAAAAAGCAGTAATGGTCTCCATTTACTTGTGGATTCTACTGGCTTAAAGTTTTTAGGTTAAGGCGAATGGAAACGTAAAAAACATCAGCCTAAATATCGTCACCAATGGCATAAATTACATATTGGTATCGATGCTGAAACCCTTCAAATACGTGCTATTCAGCTCACAACCAACAATGTGAGTGATTCACAGGTGCTTGGTGATTTACTAAATCAGATTCCACAAGAAGAACAGATTGACTCCGTCTATACTGATGGGGCTTATGACACCAAGCAATGGCGTTAGGTCATCACAGAGCGACAAGCGCATGCGGTGATTCCACCAAGAAAAAATGCGAAACCTTGGAAAGATACAAAGACCAGCTCGCTAGAGCGAAATGAATTACTTCGAACAGTTAAACGTTTAGGCAGGACACTATGTAAAAACTGGTCAGGCTATCATTGCCGAAGTTTGGTCGAAACCAAAATGCATTGCATCAAATCTTACGAAACAGTGTTTCTCAGGCGATAAACTCAGTGCAAGAAATTTCCAAAGCCAAGTCAAAGAGATGCATGCACGTGTGGCAGTATTAAATAAATTTACGGAGTTGGGTCGACCTCACACCCGAGTTGTCACTTAAATTTGGATAACTTGGGGAAAGTTTAGTTTTTGAATATCTGTGCAACAAAGCCTGTACAAATTATAAAATATTAAGATATAGCATCAAGGCTTAAATTTTCGTATGTTTTGAGGATATTTGATTCGCTACTCGGAACAGGAATGAATGGTAGAGTACAAATAGGAATAGAGTATGCAGATAAGGATTTACGGCTTACAGAACGACTTGCTAAGATGAAATAGTGGCTATCCGAACTTTATTTTCATTGGATTGGCATCGATTTGGATAGTCATTAAGACTTTATTTATCACCATCGAATTTTTTAAATTATGAATAAAGCATTTGCAACTTCAAAAGTTGTTCCTAATTACAATTTTAAAAGCCTTCTTTATCTAAAAGTTGAGCAGTCTGTTTTAATGGGTAGGAATGGTATGCTGTGCATTGCAGACCTCAACAAATCGGTAAAACTGAGCATTACTTAATTCAATATTTGCTTGCTCTTTTAAAATTTTTTATGCTTTTTCTCGAATCAAACGTACAATAAATTCAGTTAATGAAGAACAACCCTATGTACAGCAGCTCGTTCTGCTAATTGCTTTGTCTCAACATCAACACGTATTTCTATACGCTCACGAACAATCATGTACCCACCCCAATCTTTAAAATATTCAAATACTATGTGCGGCATATTGACATACATTAGTTCAAGTAAAAGAAGAATCTGTGCCCAACCCCTTGTTCACTTCGTAATTGCATATTCTTATTCAAATGAACACCTAGTGGCATGTAATACTGGACACTGATTCTTCTTCTACTTGGACAGTAATTTCAGGTATTAAATTATTCGAAAAAATTCAACTCATAAATATGAATCTCAATCATAATGATAACAGCAAGATATAATCAGGATTTGCTGATCTAAAACCTCATAGACAAGACGATTTATTTTATCTATTTGTCTTGACCATAAGCCACTTAAATTATGTTTAAGTGGCTCAGGTTTTCCAATACCATCAAATGGTGATCTTATAACATCCTTAATTAGTAAATTAATTCGTTTTAAAGTCTGTTCGTCAGTAGATTGCCAAGTTAGATAATCATTCCAAGCTTCATCTGTCCAACTCAAAATCATTCCTCAATCAACTCATGTTGACTAATTTTCCCTAACTTAGCTTGCGCAATAGATTTCATTAAATGAGTTGCATTGGCTGGGCTACTCATTAAGTATGCTGTTTCTTCATAGGCATTGAAATCTTCGAGGCTAATCAAAACAGCAGTCTGATTATTTTGCCGAGTCACAAGTACAGGGGAATGATCATCAATAACACCATCGAGTACATTTGCTAGATTTTTCCTTAAATAAGAATAAGTTACAACTTTAATTTATGCACCTTTAATAAGCAAAAATATTAGTCTTATTCAACCAATTTTATAAAAATTGCATCAATACAAATCAGAAATTGCATTTTATTTTTTCAATATCTAAATTAAATATTTTCTTTTTCAGTTCAGCAGTTAGATCAAATTATGTATTCATTTTTATATCCAACTAACACAAAAATGGGTGTCTAGGTAAGAGTTCATTTTGCGCTCATATCAGATCACGCCGTCACAAATACATGCTATAAAATATAAACGATCTCTATTTATTTTGTTTTTTCTTTTCAATCAAAACACCAATTTCTCTCATTACAAATGAAACAGAAGGCTTTTTTTCTTCTTTTGCACAGGCAATTAATTCAGCTTCTGTCATTGTGCCCCCATTAATAATATATCTCTCCATAACATGCGAAGGTATATCATAAGTATTTTTTTCAATACGCTTTTCTTCAGTGATAAATACATCACTAATAGATGGCGTTTCTATCGACTTTATAGAAGTTTTTTCTGTTGATTTTTTTGTTCTCGTATTTTTAGGTTTAGTTATAGGCACATCTTGAGATACTAATGGCTTTTCTCCTATTTCTTGCTCAGTTGATTTAGCTTTTTTCTTATAACTATGATCAATGAAACCACATAAAATTAATGCTTTTTCATACTGGTCAACATCACCATTTTTAAAATCATTTTCGATTTTTTTAGCAAGTAATTTTTCATTTTGATTAGAATCAACTATGTTATTTAAATAACCAAACCCTTCAATACAATCACAAACATTTTTTGCAATCATACTTGCAAATAAATTTGCCTGTTTATCATTTAAAATAATTTTAGAATTTTCCTGAGATAATGGTATTTCAGATATTACATCTCTTTCTTTCTTAAAAGATGCTGTAAAAGTAAATGATATACCACGTATAACACGTCCATTTTTGTGTTTTTCCATCTTTATATTTTTAATATCAGTGTGTTTTTTCACCTGATTAATTGCAACATCAATGACTCTTTTTTCTAGATCATAAAAACGCTCATAATCTTTCTTACCAACACCAAGCTTGAGTCGAAAGTCATCCAATGGTATTTCCTGTACTTTTCCAACTGTTCGCCATTGGATCAACAACTCATATAAACGTATAGCATATTGGCTTGTAAGCTCTTTAATCTGCATTAATTCATATTCTGTAAACTTTCCTTCTAGTTCAGAAATTAAAGGACGAATAGAAGGAGAAAATGATAAACGAATTAATCCTAGACTATCAACATAAGATGATCTGATAAAAATAGGTTCACTCACATGCTCGGTATATTTTCCCTTATAGACTTCAGAGTAATCAAAAGTACGTCTTTTTAATTTATCCTGAGCCTCTTTCATCATGCTGTAAACATTATCAGGGGCTATATTAAAAAATTCAGCATATTCTTTTGCAGCGATCTCTACAGGATTTTCCTTATCAAAGCCTTTGTTTGTCCCTCGTGTCTTTACAATTGCTACCAACATAAGACGATGTTCTGATAATTCCATTTGATATCGAGCATTAATCAAAGAATTACTTTTTACGATTTTATCGTTATCCAACATATTATGTTGCTCGTCTTTAGTGTATATGACGCAGGCTATCAAGAATTGCGTCTTATATCAATATAGTGACTATGAAAATGTCGTCTTAAACTATGAAAATGTCGTCTTATAACTATGAAAATGTCGTTTTTAGGCTATGAAAATGTCGTCTTATAACTATTAAAATGTCGTCTTATAACTATGAAAATGTCGTCTTATAACTATGAAAATGTCGTTTCAACCTTAATAAAGTCATTAAAAATCAATAATTAAAAATTTCTTAAAATAAAAAATAAAACAAAATTTCTTTTAAAAATAAAACAATTTTTTTTAAAAAATTTAAATCTTTTAAAAAGCAAAAAATCATCAATTATTATAAAAGCTAAGGTTGGAAAATTTAACTATGAAAATGTCGTCTTATAAAATTAAAATTTTTAAAAAATTAGTAATAAATCATAGATGAATTTATAAAATTAAATAAGAATTTTATTCTATCTATAAAAAATCATTACTTTCTAAAATAAAAATGAATTATCGCATTGAATTTATTGTATAAATTGAGTAGACACAGATTTTGTAGACACCTTTTAGTTAGATAAAATGGCTAATTAACGAGGTGCTTATGAGTAGTAAACGATACCCTGAAGAATTCAAAATTGAAGTAGTAAAACAAGTCACTGAAAAAGGTCATAGTGTGGCTGAAGTTGCCACACGTTTAGGAACGACTACACATAGTCTGTATGGTTGGATCAAACGTTATGATCCACAGCAACCCAAGACAACAGAATCTAGTAATCCAACTACAGAATTAGCGAAATTAAAAAAAAAGCTGCAAAGGGTTACTGAAGAAAGGGACATATTAAAAAAGGCCGCGGTGTACTTCGCAAGCCAGTCCAAATGAGGTACGCCTTTATTCGGGACAACCAACATATATGGTCTGTTCGTCGTTTATGTTCAACATTAGATTTTCATCACTGTGGTTATTACGCCTGGTTAAAGACACCCATCAGTATAACTGTGAGGAAGCTGCAACAGCTTTCATGATTAATTAAACAGTTCTGGTTGAAATCTGGCGGCGTCTACGGTTATCGCAAGATTCATTGTGATTTGAAAGATGTTGGCGAAAGTTGCGGTATCAATCGAGTACATCACTCATGAAGGAGAATGGTCTCCAGTCACAGCATGGCTATTGCAAACCTAGAGCTAGTGTTAGTACTCCATCCATTGTGGCTCGAAATACTTTAGACAGACAGTTTAACCCCAACTAGCCCAACCAGTTGTGGGTGACTGAAATCACTTATATTCGCACTCATGAAGGATGATTGTATCTTGCAGTAGTAATCGACCTCTTCTCACAGCTAGTCGTTGGCTGGTCTATGAAGTCGAGAATCACAACAGATCTGGTTTTAGATGCTCTACTGATGGGTTTGTGGCGAAGAAGCCCAAAGAACAAAGTCCTGATTCATTCTGATCGAGGTAGCCAATACACCAGTGATGAATGGCAGACATTTCTCAAGCATCACAACCTTGAAAGCAGTATGAGTCGGCGTGGAAACTGCTATGATAATGCTGTTGCTGAGAGCTTTTTTCAGCTGTTAAAGCGAGAGAGGATCAAGAAGAAAATCTGGTGGTGTTTCAAAAAGTATGCTGAAAGAAAGACAGGCAAGAATTTGATACGATAGGGAAATGCAAATAACTCTACAAATCAAATGTCCTACCTGCCTGAGCGACAGTATAAAGAAAAATGGCATAAAACTATATGGTAAGCAAAATTACCAATGTAAAATATGCAAACGTCAATTTATCGGTGATCATGCATTGAGTTATCAAGGCTGTCACTCTGGTATCAAAAGCAAAATACTACATCTGATGGTGCGAGGCAGTGGTGTTAGAGATATTGCCGAAGTTGAGAGATTGAGTATTGGTAAGGTTTTACGTACGCTCAGCCAATCAAAATATCAACTTCAAGCACGGCAAATTCATTATGAAATCCTTGAAGTAGATGAGTTTTTGACTTTTGTCGGTAATAAGCAAAATAAACAATGGTTGATTTACGCCTATCATCGAGAAACAGGTGAAATCGTTGCTTATGTATGGGGTAAACGAGATTTAACCACAGCAAAACGACTTAAATTAAAATTAAAGCAGCTAGGTGTGAGCTATACCTATATATCAAGTGACAATTGGGATAGCTTTGTTACGACCTTTAAAAAATGTAAACAATTGATAGGTAAGTTTTTTACTGTGGGTATTGAGGGCAATAATTGTCGCTTACGCCATCGGATTAGGCGAGGGTTTAGGAGGAGTTGCAACTTCTCAAAAAAGCTGGACAATCATTTTAAGGCCTTTGATTTAGTGTTCTTTTATATCAACAATGGATTCGTTTAATAGCAGCATACTTTTTGGAACACCTCCCATAATTGAAGTCCTCAGTTTGTGTTTGTTGAGATATTTATTAGGACTGAAAGTGTGTATTGGTTCGTTATGTAATATCGAGCCTTACAGGGGGTGACTTCAATTGTGAGGGTTTGTATATCAGGCATATACAAAGGCGAATTGTAAAAAGACTTAATACAACCAATAAAAAACCGCCTGCGGTTGCAAACGGTTCTTTTGACTTTATCGCAAAATAAAATCAGCAATCTGCATCAGATCGGCAACAAAGCTAATCAGTTGCAGAACATAGAATACGATTGTATTCATATAATGCCCCCAAAATTAGGGCATTGATATCGTAGCCACGATGATGTTTAATTAACGTAAGCTAAGTTAGCTTAGCTATCTGCTCAAATATCTTCATAGTAATACCAATGCTAAATGGATATTCGGATATTCAGCTGCTCCACTCGAAATTTTAGTCGAGGACGAGGGAGTAGCTACCTCATTTCACAGTATAAAAATTTCAATAACTGCTTAACTTAAACATCACTATAACTGTAGTTTTTGACAGATATCAAGTTTACATTTCGATAAATTTTTTCTTAAATCTAAAATTATAATTTCTACTATGTAGTAGTATTTTTATATCTTCTTATCAGACAAAGAGATAACAAGTTAAGATTTGAAATATTGATTGTTTACAACCATGTGGAAAACTCAACATCTTTAGTTAAAATATTTAATATTCAAAATAATTTAAAAATATTTAATATAAATCAGAATTTTAAAATTAGTTGACACTCAGTTAAAATGTAAATAAGAAGTACTAATAATCAAGTACAGTACGTATTACACGTCCAAATAACCCCACTTTATTCTTAGTTTTTTTCTCTTGAACAATTGGCTTACGCTCTTTTTCTTGCTCTAGTGGCTGTGTTTCTTTATTTTTCTGCACATGTTCCGTCTGTTGCTGCGATTTCGGTGTACCAAGTAACCTCTGTAGTAATTCGATCTGCTCATCTTTAACAGACAACTGACCATTTTTAGCTTTCAATTCTTCACGCTGAAATTGCTCTCGCTCTTTGGCTTCCTCAAGCTGTTTTTGAAGCATGTGAACTTGTTGTTCCAATAAGTGAACTTCCGACAACTTCGGTATTTCGATTGAATATCTTCTAATTGTTTTTTTAATGAATCTACTTCAGTGACCTTTTCTTCCATGTTTTTTATTTTAATTTTAAATTCTGTATTTTCTTTATTAAATATTAGTTTAGAAATACAAAATCCTAATACTAAACAAATAATAGACCTCTTGCGAAAGTCGTTATTGCAAGTTCATTCGGTTTACCAGTACAGCGATTAAGTTAATGCGTAAACCGAATCTTTTTCGTCTATTTCGATAGCGTTCACTTAGTATTCTAAATCTTTTCAATTGACTGTTAATATGTTCGATTACAACTCGTATTTTTCCAATCATTTTATTGTAATTTTTCTCAGCATCAAATAAGGGGAAATTCTTCTTTTTCTTTATTGGCATCAATAATTTAAAGCCATCTTGCTCTAACCCATAGTACCCTAAATCGGTTATAACATAGTCACAATGTTTGAATTTCTTAACTGTTTTTCTTGCCAATTTAATATCATGCTGACTGCCAGACGATATATCTACTCCTATGATTTGTTTGCTCTTCGGATGATAGATCACTTGAGCTTTTAACGTATGTTTCTTCTTTTTACCACTGTAGAACTTACTCTGATTTTTTTTTCGGGCGTTCTATTGAACATTCTGTAGCATCAATAATGACCCAGTTAAATTGTTCGTTTGCTGTGGTAATGCTTCGTTTGGGCAAGGTAAAACGTCTTGATTTCATTAATGCATCTTCAACCTTTTTAATAGTTCGATTCACATTACTTTCAGCGATATGGTAATTTACAGCCAATTCCAATTGAGTGCTGTAATTCCGTAAGTAATTGAGTGTTAATAACAATTGATCCTCTATAGCTAAAGTATGAGGACGCCCAGATTTCTTTTTAAGTGATTCTGCTTCTTTTAAAACTTCGACCATTTCACTAAAAACTGGTCGAGGTACGCCAACCAAGCGCTGGAATTCAGAATCTGAAAAACGGTTTAATTTCTGATATTTCATGAAATCTATATTGAGGCAGTTTTTACTTTCGCAAGAGGTCTAATAAATAATAAATTTAATTACTTAGAGCATTAAAATGATAACTTATAAAATATTTGGTTCATGAACCTAGCTATGAATGCATATTTTCCTACTAAAAAGGTTTTAAGAATAGGCTAAATTTGTCTAGGAGAGTGGTGGCAGTCCACCACTAATTAAAAGGTGTCTACAAATCAGTGACTATTCAAAGCAACAGATCAAATCTAAATCAGATTTGAAAAATAATTACGGTGGATACTGTCCTGTGGTAATAACTCTAATAAACGCTGTACCGCATCAATTCGGTCATGTGTTTGCCCAATAATTCTTAATAATTGATCGATATCCTTTATTTGATAGATCAACTGGCTTAAACGGGCATCAAAACAATGTCTCCAAGTGCTGAGTAAAGGGCTTTCTGATTTAGAGAGAAAGCTACCTTTATATAGCGAGAATGTACTGGAAATAAGATTTGCATTTAATGATTGTTTAGCACTTAAAAAATCACATTGGACTTCACAGCTAAGCCTATAAATCCGAGGCTCAATTGAATGAGGTAATAGGCTACGAAGTTGTGAAAGCTCAGCCTTTAGGGTTTTTAAGCTGACACTACGCTCACCATAAAGGGCATAGTGTAACTCTTCTAAACCAATGCCATGGGGGTGCAAAGCTAAAATGCAAAGTATTTCAATTTGACGGTGACTCAAGTTCAAGGTATGCCCATTAAATTGAACCCAAGGCGAGCCTAGCGCCTTAATGTATAAAAAATTCTGCTGTTCAAACTTTATGGCTCGTTGTATTAAATCCGCACAGCGTTCAACTGCAAGCAGCCCCAAAGGAGTATGTTTTTTATATTTTGTGGAAAGGTTAATAATGCCATGAAATTGCCCTGATGTCGGATCCCAGATCGGCGCGGCATAACAAACCCAATCTCGAACACTGTCCATTTGGTTTTCATGAGAATAGACACAACTTGATATTTGGCTGTTCAACGTCATACCAATCGCATTGGTCCCAACAGCCTGTGTAGACCAATGCCCACCCTCAATAAAATGAACCTGTTCGGCAGAAGAAAGCATTGCAGAACTACTCCATGTCCATAAGAGAGTCCCGTGATGGTCTGTAAGACCAATAGCCATATCTGAATCTTCCGCTATTTTGAGTAAGTCAGCATAATTATGTTGGATAGAGCGGCGAAATAAAGACGTTTTATCTTCTGGAGGTAAGGCTAAAACAGGGGCGGCATGTACAGTATGTTGATTAATTAAATGGGTTGTTTGCAGATTTTTTGCAGATGCGGTATTGAACAGGTTCATATCATATTCCTTTATGATCAGACTGTAATATTTTTAAATTTTAGAAATGAGTTTCCAAATTTATAGTCATTTACGTCATTTCTTCTTGCTTCAATTTTAAATGCTTTTATCTTTGCTTGGTTAAATCATATCTTTTGGCTTTACCAGTCCTTGAGTTACTTTAAAAGTGTTCTTATGAGCTGAAAATGGCTATTTCCATCTGAAATGTTAATAAACGTAAATAGGATGAAAATTCATTCGCTCATGTAAGGGCTAGGCACAGCTTCACCATGATACTGACGGTCTGCAAAATAACTTGATCGTACTAATGGCGCACTCCAAATATTTTTAAACGCTAAGCGCTCTCCGTGTGTTTGATAATGCTTAAACTCTTGCAACGTAACAAAACGATGAATTGGCGCATGAGATTTAGATGGCTGTAAGTATTGACCGATTGTGACATAGTCCACTTGATAATCTTTCAAATCATTTAATAATGCAATAACCTCAGCCTCGACTTCTCCTAAACCTACCATCAAACCACATTTCGTTGGAATTTCAGAACAGTAGTGTTTAAATTTTTTGAGTAAATCCAATGAGTGCTTATAGTCAGCGCCTGGTCGCATGGCTTTATACAGACGTGGAACGGTTTCAATATTATGATTAAAAACATCGGGTGGGTTTTGGCTCAGAATCTTCAGGGCAATATCTGCACGACCACGAAAATCAGGAACCAAAATTTCTATCAGAGTTTCTGGACTGGTTTGACGAATTTCTCGAATGCAATCTGCAAAATGCTGTGCGCCACCATCTTTTAAGTCGTCTCGATCAACAGAAGTAATCACGACATACTTTAAGTTTAGATTCTTGACTGTTTCAGCCAGATGCTTTGGCTCATTAGGATTTAGGATATTAGGACGACCATGTGCGACATCACAGAATGGACAGCGGCGAGTACAAATATCTCCCATGATCATAAACGTTGCAGTCCCTCCGCTAAAGCATTGTGGCAAATTAGGACAGGCCGCTTCTTCACAAACCGTATGTAGTTTCTGTTGTCGTAATAAATCCTTAATGATTTAAACTTCCTCAGGTCGACTAATTTTAGTCCGGATCCATTCTGGCTTTTTCGGTATCGTTTCCGTTGGAACAACTTTAATTGGAATACGCGCCATTTTTTTAGCGCCACGTAGCTTCTTTCCAGTTAATACTGGGTTATTTAAATCCATTTCAAACACTCCGTCGTTTAAAATAATTAATATTGAGCCTGATATTAAATAAGCTGCTTTAAATGCATTAATAATATTAAAACAGGGCAAAAAAATTATCATATAAAACAAAGGTTGGTTAAAGGTTTGTTTTTGTATATAGCTGAATAATATTAAAAAATTTAAAAATTTCTTAATTTTATAAACCATTGTTTTTAATGTTTATCTTATGTTTTTATGCATTATATTTTTTTAGTCTAATATGAAATTAAATAAAAATATTCTTATATAAATATACGATTTAAAAATCCAGTTATTCAATTTGGGATTTTCTTTTAAGCGTAGTTAATAAGGAATAAATATATGCAATTAACGGAAGAGCAATTGCTAGCAGCATACAAAAGAATGCGCGACATTCGTGAATTTGAGGATCGACTTCACGATGAAAACAATACAGGTGATATCCCAGGTTTCATCCATCTTTATAGCGGTGAGGAAGCTGTTGCCGTAGGGATCTGTGAAAATTTAACAGATAAGGACTTCATTACCTCAACACATCGTGGTCACGGACATTGTATTGCAAAGGGCTGTGACATTCACGCCATGATGCTAGAAATTTTTGGCAAAGATGATGGTTTGTGTCGTGGTAAAGGCGGCTCAATGCACATTGCGGACTTAGATAAAGGCATGCTCGGTGCAAACGGTATTGTGGGTGGTGGTCCACCTTTGGCTATTGGGGCAGCTTTAAGTGCTAAAACACTCAAAAATGGTGGGATTGGTCTATCTTTTACCGGTGATGGCGGTTCAAATCAGGGCTTAACTTTTGAAGCCATTAATATGGCTGTTGTGTTAAAGCTTCCTGTCATTTTTGTTTTTGAAAATAACGGTTTTGGTGAAGGTACTGCACATGATTATGCCGTAGGCAGTAAAGATATTGCAGGCCGAGCAGCAGGTTTTGGCTTACCCGCTGAAAAAGTAGATGGAACAGACTTTTTTGCTGTGTATGAAGTTGCACAAAAAGCCATTGAACGTGCCCGCCGTGGTGAAGGTCCGAGTGTGATTGAAACGGTAACCCACCGATTTTATGGACATTTTGAAGGTGATCCAGGGCTTATCCGTTCTAAAGAAGAACTGGATTATGTCAAAGAACATAAAGATCCATTGAAAATATTCCGCGAAAAAGTCAAAGACAAAATTGACGAAGCCAAGCTCGATGCGATTGACGCTCAGTCTAAAGCCAATGTAGACGATGCCGTTGCAAAGGCACGTGCAGCTAAGTACCCAGAAGTTTCTCAGTTACTTACCGATGTATACGTCTCTTACTAAAGGAATAGTAGAAAAATGCCAAATAAAAGTTATCGAAACGCGATTAAAGAAGCAATTGAATTAGAAATGCGCCGAGACCCAAGTGTCATTGTGGTCGGTGAAGATGTTCGTGGTGGACATGGTGGTAAAAATACCGATGATAATAAGCTGGAAGGTTTTGGCGGTGTACTTGGTGTAACCAAAGGCTTATGGACTGAATTTGGTTCTGAACGAGTCATTGATACTCCAATTACAGAATCAGCGATTATTGGTATGGCGGCAGGTGCTGCTGCAACGGGTTTAAGACCTGTGGCAGATTTAATGTTTATGGATTTTTACGGCGTGTGTTATGACATGCTGTATAACCAAGCAGCTAAATTTCGCTACATGTTTGGCGGCAAAGCCAAAGCGCCACTCGTTGTACGTGGCATGATTGGTGCAGGTTTTTCCGCAGCAGCGCAGCATTCTCAGTCGCCATATAACGTGTTTGCCTCAGTGCCTGGTTTAAAAGTGGTGGTGCCTTCAAGTGCCTATGATGTAAAAGGGTTGTTGATTCAAGCCATTCGAGATGACGACCCAGTAGTCTTTTGTGAACACAAGTTGTTGTACGATATTAAGGGCGAAGTGCCAGATGAGTCCTACACTATTCCTTTTGGTGTCGCAAATTACACCCGTGAAGGCACAGATATCACCATTATTGCCTTAAGTTTGATGGTGCATCGTGCCAATGAAGTCGCTGATAAGCTCGCAAAAGAAGGCATTTCGGTTGAAGTGGTTGACCCTAGAACCATTTCACCATTAGACGAAGATGGCATTTTAGAGTCAGTAGCTTCAACAGGTCGTGTGGTGATTGTAGATGAATCAGCAGCACGTTGTGGTTTCGGACATGATGTGGCTGCGCTTATTGCCCAGAAAGGCTTTCATTATCTTAAAGCACCAATCGAATTAGTCACTCCACCACACTCACCCGTACCATTTTCACCAGTACTAGAAAAAGAATGGCTACCTAGTGTAGAACGCATCGAACAGGCTGTACGCAAGACGTTGGAGGCTTAGGATGAGCGAAATTAAAACTTTAGAAATCCCAAAATGGGGGTTGTCCATGGAAGAGGGTACGATTGCCCAATGGCTGATTCAGGAAGGTACCCAATTTAGTAAAGGACAGGAAATTTGTGAAATTGAAACCACAAAAATCGTCAATGTATTGGAGGCACCTTTTGATGGCCTGCTACGAAAAATTATTGCTAACGATGGTGACACACTGGTCGTAGGTGGAATCATTGCAATTTGTGCAGACGCCCAAGTTTCCGATGCAGAAGTTGAAGCATTTGCACAGTCTTTAGGTGGAACACCTGCTGTAACAGAAAATAAAGCGGTAGCAGCGGTTCCTGAAAAAGTCGATGTGGCTCAAGTTGAAACCAAAGTACAAGCTGCTCCTAAACAGAACAGTGTTGGTAATGGATCAAAAGCGGTGACTCAGGGCGGATATTCTATTCCTGATGAGTTACAAGGCTACCAACAAAGCGATGATATTTTTGCAACGCCACATGCCTTGAAATTGGCTGAAAAGCATAATGTAAACTTGGCTCAGATTACGGGTTCTGGACGTGAAGGCCGTATCAGTGTTCAAGATATTCAGGCCGCAGTTCAAGCTGCTGGTGGTTCTTGGCCAGATGTACGTCATCAAGCTAGTACGAAAGCCGCGAAATCTAAAGCAGATGATAGTGATGTTCTAGCAACACCTGTTGCTCGCCGTTTGGCAAAACAATGGGGCATTAATTTGCATGATTGTCGTGCATCGGGTTCACGTGGACGAGTCTGTAAGGAAGATGTTGAAGCTGTATATCAACGTGAAAACCCTGTACAAGCTCAACATACTGAGTATGCGCATCCAACAGAGTCAGCAAAATTCACCACCGTAGCTATGAATGGTATGCGTAAAGCAATCGCTGCACGGCTACAAGCGGCAAAACGCAATGCACCACATTTTCGCTTAACGATAGACTTAAATGTTGAGTCGGTTCAGGCTTTGCGTCAGCAAATTAACAGTACTGTACCGCAAGTCAAACTGTCCATTAACGATATGCTGATTAAAGCTGCTGCTGCTGCACTGATTAAAGTTCCACAAGTTAATGTTCAGTTTGATGAAGAGAATCAGCAGATTTTACAGTTTGAACAGGCTGATATTTCGGTTGCTGTAGCCATCGAAAATGGACTGATCACGCCAATTATTAAAGCAGCGAACCGTAAATCTTTGGCGCAAATTTCCAATGATATGCGTGATCTGGCGACACGTGCCAAAACTGGAAAATTGGCACCTGATGAGTTTCAAGGGGGCAGTTTCAGTATTTCCAATTTGGGAATGCTGGGTATTCAACAGTTTGATGCCATTATTAACCCGCCTCAAGGTGCAATTCTAGCCTTAGGTGCAGCAGAGAAACGTGCTGTAGTTGAAAATGATGAGATTGTTGTTCGTGAAATGGTGACCGCAACATTGTCTTGTGATCATCGTGTCATTGATGGTGCGTTGGGTGCTCAATTCTTATCGGCATTTAAGCAGTTTGTCGAAAATCCTGCATTAATTTTGGTGTAGGAGGAATAGTCATGTCAGATACACAATTTGATCTTGTGGTTATTGGTGCTGGTCCTGGAGGATATGTCGCTGCGATTCGCGCAGCGCAACTGGGATTAAAAACGGCAATCGTTGAAAAACAACACTTAGGCGGAGTATGTCTTAATTGGGGATGCATTCCAACCAAGGCATTATTGAGCGGGGCTGTGCTTGCGCAGCAGTTTAAACATGCAGGGCAGTTTGGCTTTACGCTTAACGCGATTGATTTTGATATTCAAAAACTGGTCCATCATAGCAGACAGGTTTCTGAGCAACTGGTGCAAGGTATCGGTCAACTATTGAAAAAAAATCAAATCACTGTTTTTAACGCAGCAGCCCAGTTTATTGCCAAAGAGCAATTAGAGCTTACAGATGCGAATGGTCAAAAACAGCAGATTTCTGCACCGCATATTATTGTCGCAACAGGTGCACGTGCGGCCAATTTTCCTCATATTCCTGTAGATGGCCATCAGGTCTGGAGTTATAAAGAGGCTTTAGTTCCGGAACAATTACCAAAATCTTTACTGGTCATTGGTTCGGGGGCTATAGGCAGTGAGTTTGCAAGCCTATACCAAGACTTAGGCTGCCAAGTTACCTTGGTTGATATTGCAAAGCAGATTCTCCCTAGCGAAGACATTGAAGTTGCGAAGTATGTACAAAAGCAATTTGAACAGCAGGGTATGCAGGTTTTAACCGAAGCGACTGTAAAAAAAATAGAAACTGATCAGGCTCAAGTACATTGTCATATTGAAACTGCCACAGGTGTGCAAATCATTACTGTTGAAAAGGTGCTTTCAGCTATTGGCGTGAAACCGAATGCTGAAAATCTTGGCCTAGAAGCTTTGGGAGTTGAATTTGAGAATGGTTTTATTAAAGTCGACTCATGGTGTAAAACCAATGTAGTGGGCATTTATGCAATTGGTGATGTCGCAGGTGCACCGTGTTTGGCACACAAAGCCAGTCATGAAGCCATTCTTTGTGTGGAGAAAATTGCAGGCCTAAGTCATGTACATGCTTTAGATCGTACACAAATTCCGGGCTGTATCTTTACCCATCCACAAGTGGCCAGTATTGGTTTGACAGAACAGAAAGCGAAAGCTACGGGCTTGAATATCAATGTGGGTAAGTTTCCTTTACAAGCGAATGGTAAAGCATTGGCTTTGGGCGATAGCGCAGGATTTATTAAAACCATTTTTAGTCAGGAAACGGGTGAATTGTTGGGTGCTCACATGGTTGGACATGAAGTCACCGAACACATTCAAGGTTTTGCCATCGCGAAATACCTAGAAGCTACAGATGAAAGCTTAGCGCAGGTCATTTTCCCTCATCCTACTTTGTCTGAGGCGATGCATGAGTCGGTCTTGTCGGCGATGCAACGTGCAATCCATATTTAAGGAGTCGCAACATGCCTAGAGGTTTAAACAACAAAGTTGCTTTAATTACGGGTGCGGCACAAGGCATTGGACGTGGTATTGCCTTACGTTTAGCACAAGAAGGTGTTCATATTGCCTTGGTCGATCTTCATCAAGAAAAGTTAAATACTGTTCAAAAAGAGGTTGAAGCCTTTGGCGTAAAAGCCACCACATTTATTGCGGATATTTCAGATCCAATACAAATCAGTGACGCTATTAATCATGCAGAATCGACACTTAATGGTTTTGATATCATGATTAATAATGCAGGTATTGCACAAGTCAAAGCTTTGGCAGAAGTAACGCCGAGTGAATTTACCCAAATTATGAACATCAATGTCGGTGGTGTACTTTGGGGGATTCAAGCCGCAGCAAATAAATTTAAACAACGCCAACAGGCTGGAAAAATTATTAATGCATGCTCAATAGCAGGTCATGAAGGTTTTGCTTTGCTCGGTGTTTATTCGGCAACTAAATTTGCAGTTCGTGCATTGACGCAAGCTGCGGCTAAAGAATATGCCAGTGCTAAAATTACTGTAAATAGTTATTGTCCGGGTGTTGTTGGTACAGACATGTGGGTCGAAATAGATCAGCGGTTCTCTGAAATTACAGGTACACCAATTGGTCAAACGTATAAAAAATATGTAGATGGTATTGCTTTAGGACGTGCTGAAACACCAGATGACGTGGCTGCATTAGTTGCATTTTTAGCCAGCGAGGATGCAAACTATATTACAGGTCAGTCTATTTTGACAGATGGTGGAATGGTTTACCGTTAATATCAACATGAGGAATACACAATGAAAGCAGCTCGTTTTTATGATCGAGGGGATATTCGAATTGAAGATATCCCTGAACCGAAAGTACTTCCAGGCACAGTTGGAATTCAAGTTGCATGGTGCGGTATTTGCGGTACAGATTTACATGAATTCATGGAAGGCCCTATTTTTATTCCACCTTGTGGTCATCCACATCCAATTTCGGGAGAATCTGCACCTGTAACAATGGGACATGAATTTTCAGGCGTAGTTTATGCAGTTGGTGAGGGTGTAGACGATATCCAAATTGGACAACATGTCGTAGTTGAACCCTATATTATTGCGGATGATGTCCCGACTGGCCTGAATGATAAGTATCATTTATCAAAAAATATGAACTTTATTGGTTTAGGCGGACGTGGCGGCGGTCTTTCTGAAAAAATTGCAGTTCAACGACGTTGGGTACATCCTATTTCAAATGATATTCCCTTAGATCAGGCCGCATTGATAGAACCTTTATCTGTCGGTCATCATGCCTATGTCAGAAGTGGTGCAAAAGCTGGCGATATAGCACTGGTTGGTGGAGCAGGCCCTATAGGCTTACTTTTATCAGCCATTTTAAAGGCTAAAGGTCTCACGGTCATCATTACTGAATTGAGTGCAAAGCGTAAAGAAAAAGCGATAGAAGCGGGTGTTGCCGATTATGTACTAGACCCATCTAAGGTTGATGTAGTTGCTGAGGTAATGAAAATTACAGAAGACCGCGGTGTAGATGTCGCTTTTGAATGTAGTAGTGTCAATAAAGTCATGGATACACTCGTTGCAGCAATGAAACCAACTGGTGTAGTCGTTATCGTTTCTATTTGGAGCCATCCTGCCACAATTAATGTGCATAGTGTGGTGATGAAAGAGCTAGATATTCGTGGCACGATTGCTTATGTAAATGATCATCAGGAAACTATCCGTTTAGTCGAGCAAGGTAAGATTAATCTAGAACCTTTATTACCCAACGTATTGCATTAGATGATCTTGTTTCTAAAGGCTTTGAAACGTTGATTCATAATAATGAATCGGCTGTAAAATTATTGTTCATCCATAGTAAAGCCTAATTTGAATAAACTAGAAATAAACTCTATGTAGCTATTTCTAATATCTTTATAGATAGGGAATGAGTCTGTACGTACAGATTCATTCTCAAATTTAAGTGTTGAGTGCCAGTATGATTTTGATCATACAGCCTAGTAAAGATAGAAAATAAGTTTTAAATAAACCATAGGGATATAGACTAAATTTTGCCAGGAGAGTGATGGCAGTCCACCACTAATTAAAGGTGTCTACAAAATCATTGGCTATTCAATAATTTTAGTTTACTGTTTGGTATAAAATATTATGCTGAGTTTTGATAGCTACGATTTTGTTTGGCTTTTGACGTAAGACATACAAATATAAGCTTTCAACTTTTCACGTGCCCATGGTGTGGTATGAACCGTACCGGGTTTGTCGGAGACCAAGCTTTCTGAGAGAATGTCCCGATGAAAAAGTAAAATATACCCCTGAAATCAGAGAAAGAGCGGTTGAATTATTGATTGAATCCGAGAAAGATTATCCATCGAATTGGGCTGCGATCACCGCTATTGCTCCCAAGATAGGTTGTACTCCTGAAACTCTACGTGTTTGGTATCAAAAATATTTAGATAAACAAAACCCAATTAAAGTACAGCAACTTTCAGATCAAGAACGTATTAAACAACTCGAACGTGAAAATAAAGAACTGCAACGTGCTAACGAAATTCTACGTAAAGCAGCCGCTTTTTCGCCCAGGCGGAGCTCGACCGCCCACACAAATAATGGTAGATTTCATCCATAACAATAAGGCGTTATATGGTGTTGAGGCGATTTGCAGGATTTTACCGATCGCGGCTTCTACCTATTATCGAACACTAGATTTCGTTGAAAACCCAGAACATCGAGCAAAGCGAGATCTACATGACTTGCATCATGCTGAACAAATTAAACGAATTTGGAAGGAAAGTTCAGGTCGATATGGTGTGCGTAAAGTTTGGCAAAATTGAAACGTGAAGGCTATGTTATTGCTCGCTGTACAGTTGCTCGATTGATGCAAAACTAGGTATACAAGGTGTTTGGCGTGGTAAGAATAAACAAACTACCCGTAGCCGAGAGGATCAAAACGAGCAGATGACTTGGTGAAACGCAATTTTAGTGCTGATCATCCTGACCAGCTATGGGTCGCTGACTTCACGTATATTCAAACAAATTCAGGTTGGGTTTATACTGCATTTATTATTGATGTCTTCTCACGAGCAATTGTTGGATGGAAAGTATCGACACGGATGAATACAGATATGGTGCTCGATGCACTTGAGCAAGCGTTACATGCTCGAGACATGCCAAAGAATGTGATTCACCATAGTGACAGAGGGTTCAATATCTTTCCATTCGCTATACCAATCGTTTAGAAGCAGCAAATTTACGAGCATCAGTCGGTACGACCGGTGATTCATACGATAACGCTTTGGCTGAAACAGTGAATGGCTTATACAAAACAGAGGTGATTGAATATTTAAAGCAGACTGGCAAGGTTTAGCGGATGTACAACTTGCGACATTAAATTGGGTAGATTGGTTCAACAAAAGCGTGTACACAGCGCATTGGGTTATGTATCGCCTTTGAGTTTGAAGCAATGTACTATGATAAGATTAACCCGTTAGGTCACGTGGCCTAACTTAAATAAAAGTCTCCGACAAACCCGGTACGGTTCAGTACGTAAAACCGTAATGATGACTTAACACTTGGATCTATACAAAAACATCTAATTTCAATTTTACGACTTAAGCCTTCAAAGCCACCATAGTAATCCAATAACTCATCCAAAATGTCAGCAAGTTTTTGCCGTGTAGAGGTCATTGGAGGCGTTCATAATAAATAAACCATATTTTTGGAGGCTATTATTTTAACCTGAGCTAGTTGAAAATGGGAGGGTTGAAATTTAAACATAATTAACATTGATGTGTGCTGAAATAGCAGGAGACATTCACTTGTGAGATTCTAGTCAGCCGACTTGTAAAAATCTTCTGCCATTTGATTTGGTGTCTTAAAATGTAGACCTTTCTTTTATAGAATAAGACCTTAAAGAAACCTATTTAACTGAAGCAAACATAAAAGTGCATTACTAATTTGACAGATAATAAAACCTGATTTAATCTATATCAGAAATAATGAACAAATTAGCAGGTGTTATTTAATTAACTTATGTTCATCTAAAATCTAGTTCATAATTTAAATTATATTTAATAAACAATAAATTTAATTACTTAGATTACTAAAATGATAACTTATAAAATATTTGGTTCATGAACTTAGCTATGAATACATATTTTTCTACTAAAAGGTCTTAAGAATAGACTAAATTTGCCTATGAAAGTGGTGGCAGTCCGCACTAATTAAAAGGTGTCTACAGAGGTGGTCCCACTTGTTTGAACAACTAAAAGCATATTTATAAGTGATATTCCGCTCTAGTTAAGCCACCTTGTTTTGTTGGGTAGCTGATCATAGTAAAACTCATTTGGTGTCATTTTGTCTAGACTCGAATGAGGTCGTTTCAAATTATAAAACTCAAAATATGCACTCAATTGCTTTTTCGCATCTGTGACACTGCTATAAGCTTTGAGATACACCTCTTCATATTTAACGCTCCGCCATAATCGTTCAACCATCACATTATCTACCCATCGACCTTTACCATCCATACTGATTTGAATGCCATTTGATTTCAATACATCAATAAATGCATCACTGGTGAACTGACTGCCTTGGTCTGTATTCAATATTTCAGGTGATCCATATTTTTCAATCGCTTCATTTAAAGCCGAAATACAAAAATCCACCTCCATACTAATCGATACCCTATGCGCAAGTACCTTGCGGCTATGCCAATCAATCACAGCACATAAATAACGTGAATTCGGCTTAAGCAGATTTTAATTCAATAGGTTTTAAAATCTGCTGAATTCCTGAATTATATCCATTCACAAGTACCAACGCATATAAGGTTAAAGCTGAGAATATTGTCGTCAATAATCCTATTTTTGATCTATGGCGAGTGTGTTCAAGATCAAATTGACTTTTCATCAAATTAAATGGTGCTTCAATAATTCCACGTTTTTAATACAGCATGATCAAATGGATCTAAAACTTGTGGTTTCATATTTCTTTTACACGTGTAATCAGTTGAACACCAACTTCTGCAAGGCGATCCTTCCAATTCTTACCAATATAGCCACGATCACCAAACAACTTACCTTTTAATTTTGAGTGTTCTATTAATTCTGGTAATACTTTACGGTCATCAACGTTACCTGTTGTTATACAATAAGAAACTAAGCGTCCAACATGATCGCAAATCAAATGAATTTTGAAACCATAAAACCAATCTACAGAGGTTTTCCCCGACTTGCGCTGTCTACAAATACACGGTGTTGCTGAATACGTTTATTATGACACACAGCTAATTTGGTAGAATCAATAAAAGCAATTCCAGAGGATTGCACCTTTAAACTCTCAATAAGAGCGACAAAATACATCACATATTTTGCTTTTAATTCAATGAATCGGTTATAGCTAGGTAAGTTTGGAAAGTAAGAGCAAAGAAAAGGCTTAGCCCAATAAAGATAAAAGCCTTGAAGTTTCTACTCCTGTTAGATGAAACCACAATAATAAAGTGAGAACTTCAGAAGCACTGATTTTACTTTGGCGCAATCGCTTAGCTTGTCCTGAAGTAAGCCTATATTGTTCAACATTGTTGGTAATATCAGCACAAAAATCATCAATTAAACAAAAGTGTTGTAAGCTGTGTATCGATAGGCATTTGAGGTTATTCAGTTTTTGTCGTGATTAAATTGTGACTCAAATGCCTATTCTTTATCAAATTTCTTATCCCGAATTCACGTTAAATAAACAAAGCCTTTTGTCATAGGGATATACGTTATATCCGTAGACCACACTTGATTACTGCGCTGAATTGCCAATCCTTTGAGCAGATATGGATATTTACTGTGAGCTTGATTAGCCTGGCTTAAATTTGGTTTGCAATATAACGCCTGAATACCCATTTTCTTCATTAAAGTACGTGTATGACGTCGTCCTATATGATGTCCTTGACGATTCAACAAATCACGCATCATACGGCTACCTGCAAAAGATATTGCATATGTAATTCATCAATACACCGCATCAGCTTCAGATCTGATGAGCTAACAGGTTTTGGGCGATAATAATAACAACCACGAGACTTTCAGCAGCTTAGCTTGCTTAGATACTGAAATCTGAAGTGAGTCGTCGATTAACTTTGTGGTTGAAGCGGCCCAGTTTCTTCAACACACCTTCTAAAAAATCAATTTCTAATGCCTGCTCACCGATTTTTGCATGTAACTTTTAAGATCAATGGAGGTTCTGATGGAGCTTTTGATTGATCGAGCTTGCGAGGAAGCTGAGATCAATTGATTTTTCCAGTCAATAATTTGGTTTTGATGAACATCAAACTCAGAACTCAATTCAGCAAGTGTTTTTCTGCTTTGATCGCAGCAAGTGCTACCTTAGCCTTAAAGTCGTTTGAATGATTTCTTCTTGGTCTACGTGCCATAAATACTCCATATATTGATGTTTATAACATCATTTGAGGAGCAGAATATCACTTATAGCAGTTGTTCAAATTTCTGATCCACCTCTTTAATTTATATAAGTATATGTTTTATATTAATTATATTGTGACTTGTATTTTCAAGTATATGTCATAAAAAATAAATAACTATATATATTATATATTTATTGATGACACACTATTCTGACATGCTATTTTAAATATGGATTTGCATTTACTGACATGCAAAAGCATGTCTAAAAGCATGTCACCTTAATCATGTATTTAAGAATATGATTTATATATAAATATTATTTTTATGACACGCTTTTGAATATGACACGCTTTTTCTTATTTCTTTGATAATCTATTTCTACAAGTCTATTTCTACTGTATACACATTTTTATCAATGAACAAGAGTGGAAACATTTGACCTTTGATTATACGATTCAAATGCCTGATTTTGTCTACGAGGCGGTGGGCTGTGATGAATATCGTCAAACGGGTTATAAAGGCCGTGTGGGGATTTATTTATGAGTTTATGCCGCTCAGTATTGAAACCAAGCAATTGATTGGTGCCAATGCAGATTTAACCCAATTACGTACACAGGCGCGTAAAGAGCATGTCGAACCATTACGAATTGCAGGTGCGCGTAAAGTACTTGCAGGGGTGACGACTTTAGAAGAAGTCCTGCGTGTCGTACCGCTCAACTAATGGTTCGATCAAATAAATAAAAACGTCTTTGCAGCTTAAGATTCGCCTCATCTTGCTTTGTTTAAATAGCGCTATCGAAATAGACAAAGTAAGAGAGACCGAAGATGAAAACATTCACTCAATTGGTATGTGGTTTAGCATTCGCAGGTGTGGCATCAGTGGCAGTTGCGAATACAGCAGTCAATCAAACGGCAGTTTCACCGATGAAAACCACATCGGTGAAACATGCTTTAGGCTTAAAAGATGATAGTAAAGTTCAATTGAAAGGTTATGTTGTGAAATCGATGGGTGATGAAAAATATCAGTTCCGC
Organism: Acinetobacter piscicola; assembly: GCF_015218165.1. Taxonomy (NCBI): domain Bacteria; kingdom Pseudomonadati; phylum Pseudomonadota; class Gammaproteobacteria; order Moraxellales; family Moraxellaceae; genus Acinetobacter; species Acinetobacter piscicola. The sequence goes on from NZ_CP048660.1 coordinate 101,357, forward strand.
GATAGCACAGGCAGCATTACAGTGGATATTGATGATGAACTTTGGCAAGGCAAAGCAATTTCAGCTAAAACACCGGTAACGCTCATTGGTGAAATCGACATTGATTACAAACCAACAAAACGCGTTGAAGTTGATGTCGATCAAGTAAAATTTTAATTTAGCCTGTCATTCAATACAGTGCTGCTCCATGAAAAAAACCACGGCTTGCTGTGGTTTTTTTATGATATGAGCAGATATGTGCAAAAGTTCGGTACACTGAAGTCGTGACTATAGTAATAGGGTAGGTAAGATGCGAATTTTATTGGCAGAAGATGATGCATCCCAAGCGGACAGTATAAAAACATGGCTTGAAATGGATGGCTATAGTGTCGATTGGGTTGAGCGAGGCGATCACGCTATTTTGGCTTTAGAACAACATCAATATGACTGCATACTATTAGATCGTGGCTTACCAAAAGTAACTGGTGATGAAATTTTAAAACGTATCGTACAGTTGCATCCGCTTACACCAGTTTTATTTATTACTGCTCGGGACAGTAGTGCAGATCGTGTTGAAGGTTTAGATCTGGGAGCCCATGATTATTTGGTAAAACCCTTTAGCTTGGAAGAGTTGTCAGCAAGGGTGCGTGCCCAATTACGCTTGCATCATCAACAGCGTGATAATTCTCTGACTTTCGGGGATTTAAGTTTAGATGTACAAGCCAAAACGCTGCGTAAAAATGCGGAATTGATTACGTTGACTTCGCGTGAATATCAAATTTTGCATAAGATGATGTTGAATCCAGAGCATATTATGACGCGTAGCCAACTCGAAGAATCACTCTATGCTTGGGGGGATGAAGTGGAAAGTAATGCGATCGAAGTTTTTATTTACCAATTGCGTAAGAAGATTGGCAGTGATTACATTAAAACCTTAAGGGGTTTGGGTTATCGCATGAATCTTCCGCAAAAAAGTTAAGTTTATGAGTGATAAAAAAAGCATTTCCTTACAGTCGCAACTGATTAAAACCTCACTGCTCGGTGCAATTTGGGCGGGAGCAATCTCTCTGTGTCTGATGTTGGGATTTGGTCTGTATCACATCATGAGTGTACACGATGCCCTGATGGACGAAGTGGCTGACATGCTCACTGCTACTGATCTCACGCTGAAGCAAGACGAACAAATAGATGAGCTGAGTAAAGAGTTTGATATGCAATATCAACTCATGCAAGGGTCGCAAGTCTTAACCACATCGGAACAACACACAGCATTTGAACATCAGCCTAGTTTAAAACAGGGACTGCACTATCAATGGAGAGATGGTGCGCTATGGCGTAGCTATGCACTTCAGGACGATGGATTAACCGTACAAATCGTTCAGCCAATGAAAACACGGCTGAGAGAAACGCTGCAAAGCGTACTAGGCTACGCAGGGATTCTGTTGATTGTCTGGTTGATCCAATGGCTATTACTACATATTTTGATTAAACGTCAATTGAAAGTTTTACAGCTATTTTCAAAACAAATCGCTGAAAAAAATGTAGCTGATTTACAAGCCATCGTCTTACCTGAACCTGTATTGCAGGAACTAGAGCCGATCCAAACACAGCTGAATTTTTTATTAAACCGATTAGATCAAGCCTTAGAGGCGGAACAGCGTTTTACCTCCGATGCCTCACATGAATTACGCTCACCATTGTCTGCGATTCAAATGCGACTTCAGGTATTAAAACGGAAATATCCTGACATTCAGCACGATTTATTGAGCATACAGCACGATGTTAATCGAGGGACAAGGGTTTTAGAAAATCTACTGATTTTGGCGCGGCTTGACCCGACGCAATCGGAGCAATTAGATAAAAAACAGAACAACTTAGAACAGCTGAGTTTACAAGTCCTTGATGCTTTACAGCCTTTTATTGAAGAAAAGCAGATCGAATTGAAGCTACAGACCCAGTCTGTACAGTTTGCGATGAACGCAGAGTTAATGTTTAGCTGTCTGCGAAATTTAGTCGATAACGCTATTCGTTATAGTCCTGAGCAAGGACAGGTCAAGATTGATTTAACGGTAACAGCACAGCAGGCGATTTGGACGATCGAAAATCAAGGTGCAGGACTGACAGTTGCAGAATTGCAACGCATTGGCGAGCGGTTTTACCGCGTATTGGGAACAAAGACACAAGGTTCAGGTTTAGGTATTTCAATTGCCCAAAAAATTGTACAGTTACATCAAGGTCAATTAAGTGTGAACGCCTCTGAACTGGGCGGCTTAAAGGTACAACTCACTTTTCCAATCTGTTAAAAACATGATTTGCCCTATGGAATTTAGCGATAGTGTGTTGTGAGAGGAAGATGAGTGTTGCGATTTAAATTAAGTTTGAGTAGCTATAAAACTTAAAAAGTAGTAAGCGGATGGCTTACTGCTTGTGTCCACGATTATTTTTATTGCGCTGATAATTATTATTTTTATAACAAAATTTAAAAATTTGAATTTTGGTGAATTATTTTTTATCTGCTATAATTTGTACATCAAAATGACGTACAAATTGGTGAAAAAATATGGCTAACTTAGCAACAGAACGAATCAATGTTCGTTCAACAATAGATGCAAAAAATGTGATTGAACAAGCTGCGGATTTATTAGGTCTCAGTGTCAGTTCTTTTATGATCCAATCTTCATTTGAACGAGCAAAAGAATTACTTAAATCTAATCATGAGTTAAAAGTGAATAATGCTGATCGTGATATGTTAATGAATATGCTTGAAAACCCACGTCCTGCAAATGATGAAATGAAAAATTTAATGAGTTTGTTAGATGAAAATTGAGGTTTTACAAACCCATCATCAGAAAAAATCATTTAATTGTGGGCAAGATGATTTAAATAATTTTTTAAAACAATACGCATCACAACATCAGAAATCTGGAACAAGTAAAACGTATGTTGCTGTTGATAATGATACAAAGGTGAGTGGATTTTATTGTTTATCAAGTACCTCTATCGGATTTGATGTAGTTGATGCGGTTCTTACTAAACGATACCCCAACCTTGGCAATAGTCACCGACATAAAATACCTAGAACTACATATATTGTATTTTAATAAATCCTATATATAACATATATATAAAGTCTTTATTTTGTGTGGTGTAACTTAACGTAGGGTGAGGTACTTTGGTTTTTGGTCACCAGAATTATTGTGATAATCAGCAATAATAACCGACATATACATACTGAATCTAAGGGGGTTTTTACTGATTGGTATAATTTGGTGTTGAGGCTATACGATTTCTATTTTGCCTTTTGGCGTAAGACGTATAAATATAGCCTTTCTACTTTCTTATCTAAAAATTCATCTTTGTTGTACTTTGATTGATAATCTAGCCCGCTAAACTTTTATTAATCATCTTCCGCAAACATTGTTTCAATTTCATTCCAATGCGGAAATTTATACTTCTTTTTATCCACTTCAAATTGCAGGCCTACTGCATTAAGTACACATTCAAATGTGCTAAATGAGCCTGTAAAGTGGCAATTTTCTATTTCTGAAATCGTTGTTTTATTGATGTTCGTTTTTTCTGAAAGATTTTTCTGTGTATAGCCCAGAGCTTTTCTTGCCAAACGTATTTCTTTACCTATTTCTTCTCTTGAAGCCATATCAATTCTACCCCTAGAAATTTGTTCGCTATATAGCAAACTTTTGATAAATTATGGCAAATATTCGCTATATAGCAAACTTTTATAGTGATTTTTGAATACCTTTGAATTTATAGGGTTCGATTTTGCCTTAAATTATTTGAATAGAGCTCATATGTGTATAGGATTTTTAATCCTTTAGAATTAGGCTAGCCTGTCTCTTGATGTAAAATCAATAATACTTGGACATCTATTCTTGTTTTATCTGGACATTTTTTTCTGCTTTAGGGTTAAATGAAACTACACAAAGATGTGGAACTTTGATTAAAGAACAGGCGTGGAACGTGAATAATCACGAAAAATCCGTTCCAGTGCGCTGTTTACTGGAACGAATTTAATTAAGATATTGATGTTTATAGGAAAAATTCAAGCTGTTATTCACCAATTAAAATGTCCTGTTTTTAACTACAAGAGTCAAGTACAGGATTTAAATTTCTTTGTTCAATAACAACTTTCTGAGCTTTACGACTCGGCATACTTTTCTTGAGACGGGAACGTTTATTCTGTTTCTCCAATTCCTCATGTTGCTGCTGGATATGGGCCAGGACCGAACCTAATCTTTTATTCTCAACCACTTCATTCTGCTGTAGTCCAGCCAGTTTATTGAAGACGCTATAGTTGATCTTCCGTCCTTCATGCATGATTGCCACAGTACCATCCGGGTACTCCAGAAATGAAATGTATTGCCCAACAAGCTTATGATTCAGCTCTGTCGGTTCAAGCATATAAATACACTTGTCATAGGTCAGGGTCAGATTCTTGGTGACCTTACGCGGTTCCTGCCAGGTAAAAATATCATCCAGTTCAAGATCAGATTCGCTTAATGGCCGATGCAGGTTCTTTGAGTTTCGCGCACATTTGGCGAACTTCTGATTGAACTGCTCAATAAAGCAGGGTAACCATATATTGGCCTCTGCAATCGAACCGATGCCTTCCAGGCGCATCTCCTTGATCAGACGGTCCTGAAGGGTTCTGTTGGCACGTTCCACACGACCTTTGGCTTGGGGTGAGTTGGCAAAGATAATATCGATGTTCAAATTATTCAGAATCCGCCCAAATTGCGTAATCTGGCTGTCTTGCCTGGATTTTTGATTAACTCTGAATACCGAATGCTTGTCGCTATAAAAGGCTAGAGGTTTGCCGTATTGTTCAATGTAGGCTCGGGTTGAAAGCATGTAGTCAAAGGTCGTTTCAGCCTCACAAAAGCGCAGATGCAACAGCTTTCCAGTAGCATCATCGATATAAACCAACAAGCAGCATTTTGCAGCTCGACCTTCAAACCAGTCATGATATGAGCCATCAATTTGGATCAGTTCACCGAAGCAATCCCGGTTATAACGTGGCTGATATGGGCGCTTCAGGCGCTTGGATCGCGGAATCCACAGGTCATTGGCCGTCATCCAGCGCCGAAGCGTTTCTACCGGGATATTCAGGTCAAACATGCTGCTGAGCTTCTCATGCGCCAAGGTGGGTCCAAAGCCCAGCAAATGTTCAGCAATAATGGAAAGGCACTTTGATTTTAACAAGTCATCATGGCGACGATGGCCAGCTTGACCACGACTGGCATGTGCCATACCTGAGACACCATCTTGATTGAGCTTCTGCAATAACCGGGTAATTTGACGGGTGGAAAGATTTAGGATTTCAGCAGCACGGACCTGGGTAATACGATGATCTCGAACGTCTTGCAGAACTGCAAGCCGTTGAATTTCTTTGTCAGACATAGTGATCAGCATCTATATTTATATCCAGTCCATGGTGATAAAAACCATCATAAACTAGACATTTTTATTGGTGAGAATATAGACACTTTAAATGGGTTCTAACAGAGCGATTTCGCATAATATAGATTATGTTAAATGTAAAGAAATATTAATCTTTTGAAATCAAAAGGTTGTATTTAATCTCTTTATCATGACTAGCTAATTGTTGGGATTTGACTATTTAGGAATTAGAAAAATTCGGCATTAATCCGAAGCACAAAAATTAAAATTTTAAATTTTAAAACTCGCCACGATTGTGGCGAGCCTTATATTTGGTTTTTAACTTTCAACTGGACTATATGATTAAAGCATTCATTGCTATTAAGTCATCCAGATTGTTGGCAGAATTCCAATTTGAAAGCACAAGGAAGTCAGTCCCAACACCATTACCATCCTTTAGACCAATAGTGACGCTGCCACCAGTATTAGTTACCTCAAGAAAATCTGCCAATGAATCTTGATTTGCACCATCCAACAAGCTAGACACATCAATTAAATCACCATCAGATACATTAAAATCCCTAATTTCATCAATATTTCCATCAATATTTATTAGATCAAAAACAAACGTATCAGCACCACTTCCACCATGTAAAATATCACGACCTACGCCACCAATTAGTGTGTCATTACCTGCACCACCATACAGTGAGTCATTCCCTGCTCCACCAATCAGGGTGTCGTTCCCTGAACCTGTGAGAACGTAATCATCGCCATCACCAGCATCCACAGTCACGTTGCTTGAGATATTTGTACTGTTAAATGAATCAGCACCACCTTTAAGATCAAAGCTTAAATCACCATTTAGATGCGATGGCAAGCTGATATTATCGCCACTTTCAGTGCCGCTTACTTGGTAATGAGCCAAAAGTTCACTTAGCGTAAATGCGCGATCCGCAAACACAAAATGCTCAATAGCGTAATCCGTTCTTGACTGAAAGTTTGCAATGCTGACGCTATCGCCTTCGTTGTAACCCTCAATAACTAGCTCACCTCGGTTAAAACCTAATCGAACCTATGAATTTCAAGAAAACAATACTTTCAATTTCACTTTCTCTATTTGTTAGTACGGCTTTTGCAGGCGCTTTCAATTTGGAAGAAACAAAAAAATTAGCTTACCAAGGTGATGCCAAAGCCCAATATGAATTGGGGTATGCATATTACTATGGTGAAGGTGTCCCAGAGAATGAGGAACGTGGTATTGAGTGGCTATTGTACTCAGCAAAACAAGGAAATGCTGATGCTCAATATGAATTAGGCGCGGCACTTTATGATGAAAATATTAAGGGTAGCGACAAACAACCAACGGTCGTTGAGTGGTTAACTAAATCAGCCAATCAAAACAATGCTGACGCTCAGTTTTTTTTAGGTTTTATCTATGCAACAGATTTTGGTAAACCAGAGTCCTACAAGAAAAGCTTACAATATCTTGAGCGTGCTGCAGCACAAGGACACACTGAAGCTCAAGCTTATGCCGGTCTTCAATACTTAAATGGCTACTTTGGCGCACAAAGAGACGTTCAGAAAGCATATAAATATTTAAAGGCAGCGGCCGATAAAGGCGATATAACATCCCAAGAACAAATTGGATTTATGTACCTTACCGGTCTTGGAATGAAACAAGATTATCAAAAGGCATTTAATATTTTTACCGAGTTAAGTAAGAAGCACCCTTCTGAAGGAACTATTTACTATCTTGGTTACTTTTATGAAAAAGGCATCATTGTTCCGCAAAACCATCAAAAAGCCTTTGAGTACTATATGCAAGCACATGAATACGCTGCAGCTCAAAACAGCATTGCAAAGCTATATCAAAATGGACTTGGTGTAGCACAAGACAATACCAAAGCATTTGAGTGGTTTCTTGACATACTCCCACCACCAAGCTAAGAGCTATGGTGGGGGAATCTTTGCGACCCATGCAATCTTAGAGATTGCACCTTTCGATACCGCACTGCGCTGACAGTATGGCGGTACAGGAACTCTTTATACAGCACTATGTCCTAGTGCATCAGCTAAAGCGAAATTGCGTATATTCAAGCTTGCATTCAAATCACGATCATGCACTGTTTCACAGTCAGGACATTGCCATTCTCTTATGCTTAGTGGCAATTTTGTCATAGTATAACCACAACATGAACATGCTTTAGAACTTGGAACGAATCTTCCAATTTGTAGCACATTCTTACCGAACCATTTTGCCTTGTATTGCAATATCGTAAGAAATTGACCCCAAGCCACATCCGAAATGGACTTGGCTAATTTTCGATTTCTTACCATGTTTTTTATCCCTAAATCTTCTACAGCATACGTGGTCGCTTGGTTTTCACAGATCAAGTAATGCGTGAGTTTGTGATGTAGGTCTAAGCGTTGCAGGCGCACTTTTTCATGGATGAATGCAACACTTAATTTTTGACGTTGATAATTCTTTGATTCTTTCTTCTTTCGAGCAAATATCTTCTGCTGTATGGATAGTCGGTTTTGAGCCTGTCGCAAGTATTTTGGATTTTCAACCTTATTACCATCGGATTGAATGAGCATGTGATTCAAACCCATATCAATTCCGATGGTTTGATCAGCTTGAATTGTTGTTGATGCAACAAGTTCTAACTCTGACTCGACCAAAATCGAAGCATAATACTTACCTGTCGCTGTTTTGCTAATGGTGACAGTTTTGATTTTCCCATTAAATACCCGACTAAATACAGTTTTTATCCCTTTAATTTTAGGTAGATGAAGTAATCCGTTCTCAAAGCTCACTGTTGCGTGCTGAGGGCATTGATAAGACCGTTGCGGTATTTTCTTGGATTTGAACCGTGGGTAGCCGACAAGATGACTTAATGGGCGTTTTTCATCAGGATTTGGTTTATATCCTTTGATCTTTCTGAATTCAACCTTGCCTTTCTTTAATCGCTGAAAAAAGTTGTTGTAAGCAGTGTGTAGGTGAAGTAACCCACTAAGAAGTGATTGACTATTCACCTCGTTCAACCATTCGAATTCAGGTTGTTTTTTCATGGCAACTAATTGGTCTTGAATATCCTTTTTTGATAATAATTTTTGAGTTTCAGAATGAGCTTTAGTTTGAAGTGCTAAAGCCCAATTGAAAATAAAGCGAGTGCATCCGAAGTGCTTTTCAAATTGCACTTTCTGCTCAGAAGTAGGATAGATGCGATATTTATACGCTTTCAAAAAAGGTTGTTTCATGGTTATAATTTAGCAAATTAATTGCTTAGTGTAAATGTAATGAAGTCACATTATCACTGTGTTTATAAACTTACATATCATTTAGTGTTGGTAACAAAATATCGCAAGAAATGCCTTTCAAATGAGATGATCAATCGGCTTGAAGAAATTGTAAAAAAGAACTGTGCTGATTGGGAGATTGACTTGATTGAGTTCAATGGTGAAGCTGATCATATTCACTTATTGTTAGATATGCACCCGAATATCATGCCAAGTAAATTCATCAATAATCTAAAAACTGTATCAAGCAGACTGATACGCAAGGAGTTCGGTGAAGAACTAAAACCTTATTATTGGAAACCTGTGCTTTGGACGAGGGCATACTGTCTACTTACAACAGGTGGAGCGACAATTGATGTAATTCGAGAATACATCCAAAACCAAGAAAGACCCGACTGAAAAGGCGTGCTATCCATCTCCATCTAAATCACAGATTATAGATGGAGAATTCCGCACATTTAGTTAAACAAAAAATCAATGTTTAGGGATTAATTTAATGCCACGCGATTATTAAAATTCAGTAATTTTGAGTATTCAGCTTCTTCAATATCATCTTGATCGGTTATTGGATAAAACTCACTTTCAGCAGTACGGCAGATAACTAAACTAATAAAACTATATGCAGCCAAAGTGTAATCAAATGTCTTCAACCTAACCCTATCTATTGTTTTACCCTGTAGTCCTGCAAAATTTTTATAATTAGCCAATTTTTTATCTACAACATAAGAATGTTTGATCACATTGTTTAAAACCCGAAGCTCATCAATCAGCTGGTATGAAAGTGCATTAGACACATTTAATCCACGATCACGTAAGTAGTTCTCAATCTCATGCCATTTGTGCGATAAACGCCTACCCGGATAATACAAACCTAAACAGCGATTAGTGAATTGCTCAATTGTGGCCCACAAATTAATCACTAAACTCTCATCAGCCAATGAACCCACACGGCGATTTTGCTCTTTGTGATTAAAGTTTGGCGATACCATTCTAAACCCAGATACCATCTCTAGATCATCCTCAATATCATCAAACAAGTTACCGCAATCTGAATTAAATTGTTCAAATACAGAGTCAACAACTTCACCATTATTTTTATGCGCGGACATCGCAAACCTGTGAAACATTACTATGTCATCTATGCGCTGTATGGCCTGCGTTTTTAATGACATACGCTCCATGACGCATTCACCCACAGGATAACGACATATCTCCTTGACCATTAACCTTACATGGTTATTGGTTTTACAAAATTGCTCCATTTCCAAAAGAATTTTCGGTTGATCCATTACTTTACCTTTCTTTTATTTCTCGCACTTACACAGCGCACTTCCTCTCAAGTCAATTTAAATTATGCACCAACCCTGCAAATAGGCTCAATAGCATAAAAGCCCTTAAAATATACCTTGAATAAACACCCATAAAATACTGCTTAAGTCGGTTAATCGGTATATAATGACCTTATTGAGGAGATTTTTCATGAAAAGAGCAGCAAGTGATTTTATGCTTGAGGGTGTTGAAGATCTGTTGGTTCAGATCGGGAGTAACATCAAAACAGCACGCATGAACCGGAATATGACGATTAGCGAATTGGCTAACCGTGTGCATGTGGATGAAAAGACAATCTCACGACTTGAAAGCGGCAAACCCAGCTCTAACCTAAAAAATCTTATTTCCATTCTCGTTGTATTTGGCTTGGAAGACAGTTTGCTTAGTATTGCGAACCCACAAAATGACGAAGTTGGAAAAGCACTCGCTACCAAAAAAGTTCGAGTCCGCGCTAATAATAAATCAGAGGATATGAGTGATGACTTCTAAAAACCTATCCATGCAAGAAGAAATTAAGAGCTGCTACATTTTTTTGGATACAGGCGATACGCCGCAAGTTGTTGCTCAATATGCGCTCAAAGATTCAATCTATAATTTTATTTATGGTAAGAGCTATTTGGATCTCAATAACTCATTTGAGCTTGATCCAATTAACCTACCATTTATTACACCCAACACGGCGTACACCACTGCAGCTAAAGATGGCTTTGGCGTACTTGCAGATGCTACGCCCGACAATTGGGGTCGTAAGCTTACGTTAACCCAGCACACTCGCGTACCACTCAATCAAATTGAATGGCTTATTGCGGCACGTGGTAATGCAGTTGGGTGCTTAGTGGCGAGTTTGTCTTCTAAAGCGGTCAAAACCGTTGGCAAAGAATCCTTTGTTAAATTCTCTGACTTACAGGCTTACTTAAAATTATCTAAAGCAGTTGATCAGCACCAAGACCCGAACATGATCAGCATGATGACCGATAATTATTTATCAAAACTCATTCACCATGGGTCATCAATGGGGGGTGCGCGACCTAAAGTGGTCGTACAGCACAAAGGCATTGAGTGGATTGCGAAATTCAATAAATCCGATGACCTCTTTGATAATGCAAAAGTTGAATATGCATCAATGAAGATGGCGCAAGCTTTAGGTTTGAATGTCAGCAATGTCGAGCTTGAAGAAGTTGAAGGCAACCCTATTTTGCTTGTTGAGCGCTTTGATCGTAACTGCCCTGAGCGAAAGAAACACTACATCAGCGCACACAGCCTTATGAACATCCGTAAAGTGCGCGTAGACGACTTAAAGATGTCTTATATGCATTTGTCTAAGATCTGCAGTCAAATTTGCCATGACGCAATCAGCAATCAATTAGAGCTATATAAGCGCATGGTCTTGAATGTGATGATCAGTAATACAGATGATCATTTAAAAAACCATGGCTTCTTAATGCATGACATGAAAAATCATCATTATTCACTCAGCCCTCTATTTGATGTTCTACCGCACGGATCTCGCGCATCTTACCCAAAAGAACATGCGATCGCCGTGGGAGAAGAAGGCCGAATCGGAACGGCGCAAAATCTATTGAGTCGCTGCAATGCCTTTGGGTTAACCGAGTTTCAGGCAAAAGAGATCATAAAGAATGTTCGAGATGTACTTGAGTCAAGAGATGAATTCTTTAAGGATGCTGAAATGAGCGACTACCAAATGAGACAACTGGACCATTACTACAATCTAGGCAACTAAAAAACCGCCCATTTGAACTGAACCCCAAATCTTGGACAGTTTAGTTAACAACAGGATTGAGTTCTGAATTGAACAAGGCTCAATCCTTTTAAATTTAGTTGTATTCTTTCATGATTATAATAATAGATGTAATCATGAATTGTCCGTTGCATCATTGAGGTGAACCGTACCGGGTTTGTCGGAGACTCAGTATTCTGAGAGAATGTTCCGATGACCAAATTAAAATATACCCCTGAAATCAGAGAAAGATCGGTTCAATTATTGATTGAATCTGAAAAAGACTATCCATCTAATTGGGCTGCGATCACAGCTATTGCGCCTAAGATTGGTTGTACTCCTGAAACACTTCGTGCTTGGCATCAAAAGCATTTAGATGAGCAAAATCCTATCAAAGTACAACAGATCTCTGATCAAGAAAAAATGAAGCAAATGGAACGTGAAATCAAAGAATTAAAGCGTGCCAATGAAATTCTGCGTAAAGCAGCCGCTTTTTTCGCCCAGGCGGAGCTCGACCGCCCACACAAATAATGGTGGATTTCATCCATAACAATAAGGCGTTATATGGTGTTGAGGCGATTTGTAGGATTTTACCGATCTCAGCTTCTACCTATTATCGAACACTAGATATTGCTGAAAACCCAGAACATCGAGCAAAGCGAGATCTACATGATTTGCATCATGCTGAACAAATTAAACGAATTTGGAAAGAAAGTTCAGGTCGATATGGTGTACGTAAAGTTTGGCAACAACTGAAACGTGAAGGTTATGTTATTGCACGCTGTATAGCTAAATACCAAATAAATCATTACAGTAATCTTTAAATAATTTATCAATATCTTTAACTCTAAACTTAGTTCGAATCGCCTTGACTCGTGACCACATATTTTCTATTGGATTTAAATCTGGACTATATTTAGGAAGCCACACAATGTAATGGCCTGCACAACGTATCAACTCCTGAAGTCTTTTCCCTTTGTGAAAGGTCGCATTGTCCATAATCAAAACACTGCTTTCTTTCAACTTAGGTAATAAATCCTGTTCAATCCAACATTCAAATACTTCTGTATTCACAGAACAATTAAACACACCAACTGTCAACAATCTATTTTCGATAATTGCACCGATCGCATTACTGCAATTCTTCAACTGCCAGTTAAATTCACCTTCAGCACGTGTTCCTTGAAGGCTATAACTATGAGTTCTGGTACTTTCACTTTGAAAACCACTTTCATCTATGTAAATCAGAGGCAATTTCCCTTCTAAACACTCTATGAGATTTTGAAATTGCTGACGTTGATTTTGATCTGCTTTAGGATGCTTTAACGTCTTTTTTTACGCGATATTCCTGCGGCATGTAATGCATTAAATACCGCATGAGTGCTTACTCCTAAACGTTCAGCTCGCTCATACTGATAATCATCAGGATATTGTTCAACATCCTTCAATATTTGCTCTCTGCTAATTTTAGCTGGACGGCCAGGAATAGGTTTGTTTGTAGTGGACTTTTTCCAGTTCTGAATCGTTTGTATACAGATGTTAAAATGCTGTGCTGCTTTTCGCACAGACATTTCATCTCGAATCATAATTTCTATGACTTTGTCTTTAAAATCTTTTGAATATCCCATATCTCTATTGTTCTATAGTTTTTAGGATTTGGCTATACAGTGGTTCGCTTGATGAAGAAGCTAGGTATACAGGGTGTTTGGCGTGGGAAGAATAAATACACCACCCGTAGCCGAGATGATCAAAAAAGAGCGGATGATTTAGTGAAACGTAATTTTACTGCTGATTATCCAAACCCTTGCGAAGCGATGCTTCTCAGGTCGGTGACTTCACGTATATTCAAACTCATTCAGGCTGGGTCTATACCGCCTTTATTATTGATGTGTTCTCACGAGCGATTGTTGGATGGAAAGTATCAACACGTATGAATACAGACATGGTGCTCGATGCACTAGAGCAAGCATTGCATGACCGAGGTATGCCTAAGAATGTGATTCATCATTCAGATAGAGGTGTTCAATATCTTTCAATTCGCTATACCAATCGTTTAGAAGCAGCAAATTTACGAGCATCAGTCGGTACGACCGGTGATTCATACGATAACGCTTTGGCTGAAACAGTGAATGGCTTATACAAAACAGAGGTGATTGAATATTTAAAAGCAGACTGGCAAGGTTTAGCGGATGTACAACTTGCGACATTAAATTGGGTAGATTGGTTCAACAAAAAGCGTGTACACAGCGCATTGGGTTATGTATCGCCTTTTGAGTTTGAAGCAATGTACTATGATAAGATTAACCCGTTAGGTCACGTGGCCTAACTTAAATAAAAATGTCTCCGACAAACCCGGTACGGTTCAAAGATTTGCGATCTAAATATTATCTTTTTAGAACCGCTTTCTCCAAGCTACGGTGATCTATTTGTTGATGAGAAAACGATACGAAAATCGCGTAATTTTATTCCTGATCAACTAACACGCCTTTGGCTTATACACTTTAATGTAAGACAAATTCGTAACATTAGTCTTGATGTAGAAGCCTACCTTCGTCTCATCTTTCAAAAAATTAAATATCCATATACCAACAAAACTTTTAAATTTCTACGTGACTACGCCAATTTCAACTGGCTACAACTAAAAAATTCAGATGTGGACCCAGCATTATCACAATGTTTATTAGAAAAAACGCTCACATGCGGTCTATCAGAGCATGAGTTTGAAAACTTTGCTCTGCCAAAACTTAAAATCCAATTAAGTGATGAAATCGAACGAAATGTCTCTTCTACAGTCAAAGCCATACCAGTTATTAATACATCTGAAGCAATAGAAAATGTAATATTTATTCATAAAAACTTACTGAAAATTATTCGTACATCATCAACGGAACACCCCATTGTGGAGCTCATTATTGAATTTTGCCTCACATACCAGGCTCAATTTAATGAGTTTTCCAAACGTATTATTTTGTGGCTCATCAGTCTCTATCGGCCGAATGCAGGACACATAAATGAGCTAGCAACTTATTTTGATTTTAATACAGCTAAATATACCAGGTCGTTTCAAGACAATCAGAAACTTGCAGATAGTTCAATCTATACCTACTACACCCGAATCGCAGAGCCGTTTTTAACTCATGCCTTACAATATTTCGATGCTGAAGATAATATTAATGATCTGTTAAACAAAATCTATCAACAAATCATAAGTAATACACGACTTGCTGATGAAGCAGATCAACCTGAGTTTAAAAAATCTAAAGGCCAAACGATCCATATGTTGAAACGTTTTCACACTTTTCAACAAATTGTTTTTCAAGCAGAAGATTTTGAACTTGAATTTATCGCATCACAAAGTAGACCTCGTGCACGCATCATTGGTTACACAGCCTTCCAAGTAATATTAAAAAAGTTAGATCAGTTCTTACATGACCAATCCATCTCAGACCATCAATATAAATTATTAAAAATTATTTATATTTTGGCCTACCGTACTGGTATGCGTATTAACGAAATACTCGGGTTACGTGTAAAAGATATTGAGGGTTTAGATCAACTTTCTATTTGGGTCCAACCTTACGGTTCAAAAAAACAAGGGAATCAACATCTGCTCAAAACTGATAGTGCGGAACGGATTGTACCTACCTACGCTTTGCTTAAAGCTGAGGAGTACGAATTTTTTAAAGATTTTGTTGCTGAAAAACGTTTAGAAAATAAGATAAATTTACATTTATTCAGCAACTTGAATGAAAATAGAAAGCTAAATAAACATATCATCACAGCTCCATTGAAACAAATACTAAATCAAATCTTCAAGGAACATCATTATTCATTTCACTCATTTCGCCATACTGCAGCGAATCACTTATCACTGTTACTTAACTGCAAATACGCACCATTGGTTCAAGAGTTGACTGACTATAGCGAAGACGAATATATAAAAATTCGAGCTGAACTTCTTCAAAATCAACATGGGCAAAACCATTGGTTTGTTATTGCACACCTCTTAGGACATATAGAACCCGTTGAAACTTTCAAAAGCTATATTCATTTAAGTTATCTCATCGCGGGTCAAAAACTACAAAAACATCATCCAGATATGTCTAATGAGCTAGCTAAAAAAATCATGGGGCATAATGCAACATTTAAAAATTTAAAAATAACAAATAATGAAAAAGTCTTCAATTTTGAAAAAAATCAGGCAACTCTAGCCACGCTATTATTAAATGATCGAACCAACTGGCTTCAAAGTAATGCAGATGACGTTTTGAATGAAATCTCCTTACAATCAAAGCAACCACATGATTTCTTTGCTTACTTTGCTGGGACAGAAGATTCTAAAATTTCACTTAAACGCTTCTATGAAACACTAAACCAATTAGAAATTCACAGTGATCCTTTAGCTGTATCTCAAAAAATGTGTTTACCTGAAGAACTTGTCAATTATTGGTATGAAAATACTTTAAATTTAGCTGCTATAAAATCACAAAAAGGGAATCCACGTTTATTTAGTAGTGATAGTTCAACGCAGTTAAAACCTGCAATGCTTGATACTGCTGAAGAGCTTCATGCTATGACTTACTTTTTTGAACAACTACAGAAAATAGCGCGTCAAAAACCAACACAAATTGCTTACGTCCTAAATATATTTTTGAATCGAGTGACTGCATCACATACAGGTATCCATTATCGCTGGAAGGATATCGATCAACTTGAACATTTTTTCTCTCAAGTTAAAGATTTATTTCCTGCCAAATTTTGGCACTTACTTGGACAAGATTTACAAATAAAATTAGATACTAAACAACAGCCTCAGCTTTTCAAATTAGCAAAAGCATCAACAAATCAACATCCACCGACACAAGAGGAATTCCCTCGTCTACAACTCTATTCAGTAAAAGATGGTCATGCACTTGCGGCATTTAAATTTTGCTTACATCTAGCATGTATTGGTCGCCCGCATTCTATTCAGCTTAATTGCTTAGATGACATGCTGCCTGCTCCCTTACATAAATCTATGGCTGTATTACACCAACAGGATTTTCTTGAAACTGAATAAATTTTGACCCATTAAAAATTTGGTGTTGTTTAAAAAGAAATATATTTTAAGACACCAAATCAAAAGGCAAAGGGCATTTACAACTTGGCTACCCAAAACCGCCTAAGTTAAAGTCTCCGTTTTTATCAGCACACATCAAATTGGTACAATAAAGCAAAAGCTGGAACCTTAGCAGGCACATAGCAATATTCACCTGATCTCGTTGCTTTACTCGAAGAAAATAAAAAACTCAAACAGCAACTCAAAACAGCTGAAATGGAAAGAGAATTCCTAAAAAAAGCAGCAGCGTACTTTGCCAAGGAAAGTCAGTGAGGTACGCCTGTATGAAACAGTATAAAGATACATATCCAATTACCATGATGGCGAAGCTGTTAAAAGTATCAGTTTCGCGATTTTATGACTGGTTGAAACAAGGCATGAGTAAAAGAGTTGTTTTAAGAAACTAGCAAACAATCCTAGTCAAAATAGCACATCAGGAAACCCATGAAAGCTATGGTTGTGTTCGTCTAGCGAAGTATCTACAGTCACAAGGCATTCAAATCAGTGAGTATGCAGTCCGTTGTATTAAAAAGCAAAATCAGTTGTACTGTAAGCGTCATAAGCGTTTTAAAAGGACAACAAATAGCGATCATAATCGTTCAGTTTACAATAACTTATTAGAGCAAAACTTTGCAGTAACTGCTCCGAATGTTGCATGGGTAAGTGACATTAGTGTGCCGCAGCAAGCGGCGTAAGAGATGAGGGTATGGCCCCTCGCTATCGGCTTGCAGGAGCAGGTAGCAAACCACCATAAGCGGCTTGGATCAAAAGTCCCGGTCGTGAGCGTTATGGAAAAGGCGTTGTATAGGCGTCAGGTAAGAATTAGGAAGGCGAACACCAGTGAACTGCCGTTCAAGTGTCGAAAGTACTCAAATGACATCAAAACCGGGGATGGATGTTGCCCCGCGATCAGTTTGGCCGTTACCTGCTTACGGGCCATTCGGTGTCCGGCGTAGAGGCAGCGCGATCCTAATTCAGGCTCTTACGTTGAACTGCGGGAACCTTCGGTGGCGATGTCAAGCGAAAGGCACAAGCTCAAAAGGCAAGGCTGATAATAGCAATGCGTCACCAAGGGGCGGAGCAACTCGTAGTAGTGTTGAAGTTACTGTAATGGTAATGGAGCGAAGGGGTTGCATTATCCAGGTCTACGGATTTGTCAACTGTGCAAGCAGGAGGAGCAAAACTTTATGACCAAACCATTTAACATTCCTAAAGCGTTAATCTGGGAGGCATTTAAGAAAGTCAAAGAGAATGGCGGTGCTGCAGGCATCGATCATGAATCTATTGAGCAATTCGAACACCACTTAAAAGGCAACCTGTATAAACTATGGAATCGACTTTGTTCAGGCAGTTATTTTCCATCGCCAGTCAAAGGTGTACCGATTCCAAAGAAATCAGGTGGGGTACGTATGTTAGGCATTCCAACAGTAGCGGATCGAGTAGCACAAACAGCTGTCAAGCTTATATTGGAGCCACGGATTGATCCTCTATTTCATCCAAACTCTTATGGCTATCGTCCAGGGCGTTCTGCCCATGATGCGATAGCTATGGTGAGGCGACGAAGTTGGGAGTATGACTGGGTTGTGGAATTTGATATCAAAGGTTTATTTGATAACATTGATCATAATCTACTCATGCGTGCACTTAAGAAACACTGCGAAATTCCATGGATTCTTCTCTATGTAGAACGCTGGTTAAAAGCACCTATGCAAAATGTAGATGGTCAAGTTTTAGAAAGGAATCGCGGCACACCGCAAGGTGGAGTTATCAGTCCTCTATTGGCTAATTTATTTATGCATTATGCTTTTGACATGTGGATTACCAAGAATCTTGCGAGTGTAAGATTCTGCCGCTATGCGGATGATGGAGTAATTCATTGCCGAAGTTTATCTCAAGCCAAACTTGTTTTACAAAAGATTGGTGCACGATTTCGTGAATGTGGACTCGAATTACATCCAGATAAGACAAAGATTGTTTATTGCCAAGATGTGAATCGTCGCCAAGCATATCCCGATGTTCAATTTACTTTTCTCGGGTACACGTTTAGGCCCCGTAAGGCTGTGGACAAGTATAAAAGAGTTTATGTAAATTTCTCTCCTGCAGTCAGTCGTGATGCACTTAAAGCAATGCGACAGACTATTCGGAAATGGCATCTACATCTGATGTGTAATCGCGAATTAAGTGATTTATCTGCAATATTCAATCCAATTCTTCAAGGTTGGCAGCAATACTATGGTCGATTCCATGGTTCAGCAATGTCAGCGATCTGGCAACACATGAATGCTTATCTTATACGCTGGATGAGGCGTAAGTATAAAAACTTGGCCCGTCATAAAAGACGGGCTAGATATGCCTTAGGGCGACTTGCGCGTGATTTTCCAAATGCCTTTGTGCACTGGAAAATGGGATGTTTACCAACGGTTGGATAATGGGAGCCGGATGAGCTGAGAGGTTCACGTCCGGTTCTGCGAGGGGCTAAGGGTGAGATTCCCTTGGTCTACTCACCCCTACATTTGGACAAATGAGGGATGGTTATATTTAGCTGCTTTAAAGGATCTTTATAGCAAACAAGTGATTGGCTATAGCTTAAGTGAACGTATGACAGCACAGTTAGTCTGTGATGCTCTTAAGATGGCTGTTAGGAATCAAAAACCACGACAAGGCTTAATTGTCCATTCAGACCGAGGCAGTCAATATTGCAGCCATGATTATCGAAACATGCTTGAAAAATATGATTTTCAAGGTTCCATGAGTAAGCGTGGTGACTGCTTTGATAATGCGCCAATTGAAAGCTTTTGGGGAATACTAAATAATGAACTTGTTCACCACTGCAATTATAGAACCAGAGATGAAGCTAAAGCAGATATTACAAAATACATAGAGCTATTTTATAATCAGCAGAGAATTCAGAAAGGTCTGAATTTTAAGGCACCAAATCAGACAGCAGAGGACTTTTACAAGTTGGCTGCATAGAATCTCCCAAGTGGAAGTGTCCTGTTATTTCGGCACACATCAAAGCATAGAGCATCCAAAAAAACAAAAGAAATTCTATAGTGGAAAGAAAAAGCGTCATACGATTAAAGCACAACTGACAGTTAATTATGAAACAAAACAGATTTTATCCCTTGCTGTTTCATCAGGCCGAACACATGATTTTCAATTATTTAAAAATCATCAAAAGAAACAAAGATATAAAGCTTTACTGCTCGTGGATAAGGGCTATCAAGGACTAGTTAAATTAGGCGTAACGTGCTTAATACCTTTTAAAGCAAGTAAGAAGCAGACACTTTGTCCATTACAAAAACGAATCAATCGAGAAATAGGAAGACGTATTTGTATTGAACATATCAATAGCAAATTAAAAGTGTTTAGAATACTTGCTGAGCGTTATTGGAATAGACGTAAACGAATGGGGTTACGTCTAAATTTGATTGCTGCTTTTTACAATATGGAGTTGATCAAAAAATATTTTTTGCAAGAGGTCTATTAAGCAATATATTCAAAATCAAAAAGGTTATAATCTGTGAAATTCACCTCCATCCTGACTGTCGGATGGAGTCATCTTTCACTACTAGATAGAGATGTTATTCACTGAAATAATACTTTATGTAACAAATTTCTCTGTACACCACAAACAAATAACTCAAAGCACAGGGACGATCCACATCCCTGTACTTTGTATGTGACTCAAAAGCCTCACTAACAATAATATTAACCAATAATGATTTGACCGTTAGCCAATAACTGCTCCAAAGTTAAACCTGCTTGATTTTCAAGCACCAGTAATTCTGTCGAATTATAAGCAGTTGCCAAACTATCACGATCTACAGATACCACAACATTATAGCCATCCTCGGTTACAGAGATATAGTCGGCGATATTTGAGTTATCACCTAGCAATCCGATAAAGAAGTCTACGCTAAACTCTATTTTGTCAGCTTTGCTATCCACAGTAGTGTCACCAAAATGGAAATCTTTCCATGTATCGGTAGCATTGCCAGCAGTCGCATCGGCAGCATTTAAGACCGCATAAATCGCTGTGTCTGAACCAGAACCACCAATCAAGGTATCGTTGCCTGAACCACCATTGAGGATGTCACTTCCTGCACCGCCGTTTAAGCTGTCATTCTCGAGACCACTCATCAGCAGATCTTCACCGAACGAATCGGCAACGAAGCTTTCGGCAGATGCACCCCTGCCAGCGATGTTCTGAGGTGGGGTCAGGGTGATATTGTCGACCTGCAAGGTAAGATTGCCCCACCGTGAATTGTCCGCAACCGTGAACACCAGCCGGTAGGTGCCTGCCTCATCGATTGTCCGAGTAATGGACTGGTTGCTCAGATTGGTGTCGTTCGTGAAATTGTGCGTACCATCGCCCCCCGTCACATTGCTCCAAGTGCCATTGACGTTCTGCTTTTGCAACCGATAACTGACCGAATCACCGTTCCGTGCCTCGCTCGTCCACTGGTTGAACGTCAGAGTACTGCCAGCATGATTGACAGTAAAAGCAGCGCTGGTGGCTATGGCATTATTTCCACCATTGTTGCTTGAATCATCAATCACCAGTCGCCCATCACTATTAATCGCCACCGTTCCCTCTGTAACAGTCCACGCCGAGGTATTGCCCAGCACGCCACCGCTGAACGCACCCAACACGACAGGCTCGACCGCATGCACCTGCACCACTAGGCTGCCAGTGGTGCTGGCGGTGCTGGAGGGATTACCCACTTCGGTGGTGATGGCCTCCACCTGCAACGTTACCGCACCAGTGCTAGCATTGATCGGCGGGGTGTAAGTCAGCGTAGCCTTGTTCCAGCTCTGAACATCCACTTGCGTGTTGCCACTTGTGGCGGTGAAGCTGTTGCTGCCATCGCTGAGCTTCGCACCCACTGGGATGTTCTTGACCCACACCGCCAAAGTTTCGGAGCCATCGGTATCCACCAGACCTGCAGCAATGCTGGAAATCTTGATGGCAGTACCAGCCTCGCCTTCATTGGCACCATAGGCCTTGTAATAGCCGTAGCCACCGGTACCGTTGCTCAGACTGCCCAGTTCACCCCCTGCCGCCTCAATCGCTGCCACATTTGTAAACAGTTGCGCAGACGTCGTCGACAGCACGGCGGCTGGGTTCAACCCTTCTTTAAACAAGATGCTATAGCCACCATCCCCAGATTGGTTATGCACATAGATATCCAATGTGTAGTAACCACTGGCAGAGGGCGTAAACGTGCCTTGAAACTTACCGGATCCACTAGAGCCATCAGGACTGGTACTACTAATGCCCCAACGCCCCGAAGCCACAGTGATACCACCGACCACAATGGCAGCGCTGTCATCGGCAGTACCACCAAAGGTATATGACTTACCTGCTTCCAGATAGATCAGGCCGGACATCTTGACACCTGCGTTAGCAGTCAATCCGTTGGAGATGTTGACATTGGCATTGGTAACTGTGGTGCTGGTGCCACTGGAGGCAACAGTAAAACCGACCAGCAACTCTGTTACAGACACACCATTGCCGCCATTGCCGCCAATGTTCAAACCCGTGTAACTGGTCCGCACCAGTCCATTGTCCACTGGTGACTCGACCACCGGCGGCGGCGTCAGGGTCAACGTGGGCGCGTCGGCCACCGGCGTGACGTTGATCGTCGTGGTGTTATTAGCTGTCTGCCCAAAGTTATCCTTGGAAACCACCGCCAGGGTATCGATACCACTCCAGTGAGTATTACCTTGGTAGGTCAAGGTCTGCAAGGTCGCGTTGATCGCCGCCTCGCTGCCGACCAAGGTCAGGGTACCGCTACCGTTGCTACCAGCACTAATGGAAGCCCCAGTTTGCAACGTCACTTTCATGACACCATTGCCCACGCTGAGCTGCACGCTGGCGAGGTTGGTGTCAGCCACCTGAACCGTCGACAGGCTCAACGTCGTGTCTTCATTGACTGTCTGCGCCACAGGTACCGTGTTGACAGGCGCGCGGGTATCCACGGTCATGCCGACCACGTTGCCTGCCAAGCCGGCATTGCCCGCTGCATCGGCGTAACTGCCCGCCGCAAGCGTCACCGAGGCAGCACCTTCGTAACCCGCTGTCGGGGCGAACGTGGCCGTCCAGACCAGCGGGCTGACCTGCTGCAGGTTCGAGACCGTGCCACCGGTTGTGGTGATGTCGCCCACGACAAAGCCCTGCGGCGCTTCATTGAAGGTG
Source organism: Acinetobacter piscicola (assembly GCF_015218165.1). NCBI lineage: Bacteria > Pseudomonadati > Pseudomonadota > Gammaproteobacteria > Moraxellales > Moraxellaceae > Acinetobacter > Acinetobacter piscicola. The sequence goes on from NZ_CP048660.1 coordinate 124,403, forward strand.
AAGGTGACCATGACGGTCTCCGCGCCAGTCAGGTTCACATCGTCTACACTGACACTCACCGTCGGCGGGGTACCGTCCACGGTGAACACAAATGGCGCGGATGCTAGGCCTGTCGAGTTGGAATCCGAGTTGTAGGCACGCGCCACCACTTCGACCGAACCATCGCCGAGGGTGCCGGTGGTGGTGAGCAGGGCGAGCCGTTCCGAGGTGATGGTCCAGGTCCAAACTCCGCTCGCACTTTCAGGCACTTCGATACGGATCGGGCCGAGGCCACGCACGGTGACCCAGATTTCGTCCACCTCGTCGCCACCGGCTGCATCCAAGTCAATCGTACCGCGAATGCTACCCTGCCTATCGTTGGTCAGTCCATTGTATCCAACATCCCCAGTGTCACCGCTTCCGCCTACACCATTAGAACCAGTAACAGAATCTACATAGGCAACCACTATCGGTGTTGGCAGATTCTCTGGTGCCGGAGTTACGGTTCCACTGTCACTGGTACCAGTATTGCCCGCCTTGTCGGTGACATGAACCTTAAGAAGATCCGAGTTGTAGTCAATAGGCAAGGCCTGATTAAGCGCTACATTGATCTGTAAATATTGCCCGTAACCAGGAGCCAGACTACCAACTATACCCTCGCCATAGAACTCACCGTCATAGTACACCTCGACTTTGTCGCCAATATCGGCATGGGTTTGCTTGGCGTTAGTCAGGTCACCAGACACGAGTGCGGTGACATGACCAAATCCAGTGCTTTCCGGTGCAACATAATCAACATGGGTCGCCTGCGGAGCATAAGTATCAGCCACGAAGGTGTACTTTTCAGACACCTTGCTGACGTGTCCAGTAACGGTATCAACTAGCTTGACCTGCAGATAGATTTCGTCATCGCCACGCAGTTGATCGGCCCACCAGATGGTCTGCAGCACTTCACGCAGTTGATCGGGGCTGATTGTCCATTGGCCGTCGCTGACCGTGACCACCACGTCGGCACCGTTAGGGTAGCCCTGTGGGCCCGGCGCGCTGTCGTCGGTGCTTTGCTTGTTAGCGTACAGGCGCAGGGTGACCTGGCCATCGGGCGCGTCCACCGCGCCAGTAATGCGGCCCATGACGTCGTTGCTGTAGACCACCGAGTTGTCGACGATGGTGGTCGTCTGTGGTGTGCTGCCATCGACGGTGTAGTCCAGCGTGATCGAGGCGCCGTGGTCGTAGGGTTCGAAGGTGTAGTGACCATCGCCGTACACGGTGATCGCGCCCTTGTCAGGCAGTTCCAGCGTCTGGCCGATGGTGACGGGCTGGCCGTCGACGGTCACGCCCGTGACCAAGCTAGTGCCTGTCACGGTGCCGTTCAGTTGGCCCTCGACCTCGGAGCTATTGATCAGGTTTTCATCCTTCAAGGCCACGGTGGTGGCGGTGACGGTGGCCACGCCCGGCGGGAACATATCGTGGATCGCGACCTGCACCTGGTACTGCTTGCCGTCACTGCGGGTGACAGTGAGCTGGTCGTTCAGCGGTGCGTTGCTTGCGGCAAGTGCACCAGCCAAGCCTGTATTGAGCACGTAGCTCCATTCGCCAGTGGCGGTGTTGAAGATGAAGGTGCCGTAGGTACCAGCCAGCGTGGTTGGCGTATCGAAGCCGGTGAGCGCTTCGCCATAGCGGTCCAACACGCTGCCCGAGACCGTAGTGGTGCCGTCAAGCGCAGCCTGCGCACTGGCGCTTCCCTGCACATACTCGATGTTGTCGTAGTAACCAGTGATCACCGGTGCCGGCGGCGCGGCAACCGTGTAGGCCTGATCATCGCTAGCGCTATTGCCTGCGGCATCGCTGACGGTGGCTGTGGTCGTGCCGTCCTTCAACAGTGCGGCTTGTTCCTTGGTGACCTCCGCCGACCAATTGCCACTCGCATCGACTGTGCCGGTGACGCTAATCGGGTTGTTGTCGGCACCGAGAATGGGATTACCACTGGCATCTTTGAAAGTCACGATGACTACGGCATCCGTCGGCACGCCCGAAGCCGTACCAGCAACGATAAAGCCGTCGGTAGTCTTCTCATCCCATTCGACGATGTTATTATCATCCGCCACCGTGGTGATGGTGATGATTGGCTCTTCCGTATCCACCCTGACCAGATGGGTCGCCTGCGTTGCAGGGTTGCCAGCCTTATCGCTCACGTCAGCAGTCACAGACACAGAACCTGTTGTAGGCAGTTCGCCCACAGCTTCCGCCGGTACCGTCACGCTCCAGGCGTTGTCCGTCACCGTCGCGGTGTAGGTCTTGCCGCCCACGGTCACCGTCACCTTCTGGCCGTTTTCCACGCCTGTGGTCGTGCCGCTAATGGTCAAGTCTTGCTGGGATTCAGCCGCATTAATTACGTCGTCACCAGCCAGCGGGCCATGGATGGCGATCGTTGGTGCAATCGTATCAATATTGACTTTACCATTGCCATTGCCACCTGCGTTACCTGCCTGATCATAATAACTCCCAGCAGCAATCTCTAGCGACACCGTCGTTTCGGTGTTTGTCGCTGCGGTGACCATACCCGTCCAGGTCAGCCCGCCATCGCTCGTACTCAGCGTATCGAGCGTGAGATTGGCTGGATTACCTAGCAAAGCCAGAACCTCCGCCGCCGACAGTGCATTGCCTGCGGAATCATACGGCACTTCGGTAAAATTAATAGTCAACTCGCCGGAATTAGCCACACCAACACCATTTAGCACGCCTGGATCCACCGTGATCTTCACTGCGGGAGGCATTCTGTCCACGGTAATCGTGTGCAGATCCTGTGCGTAATTACCTGCGCTATCGGTCACGCTTGCAGTGATCTGCGGAGAACCCGTAAGTAAAGCTACATCTTCGACAGGCACTGTCACGTTCCAGTTCCCGCTCGCATCAACGATTTTGAAGGTGTAGGACTTACCACCGATCTGAACCTTGATAACCTGCCCTACCTCTGCATCGGTCGTACCACTAATCACCAGAGGCTTACCAGATTCAGTTTCGTTGATCACATCGTCAACAGCCAGCGAGCCGGTGATGGTTATTATAGCTTCCCTATCCACCGAATAGGTATGGTCGGTACTGCCCGTACCCACATTGCCAGCTGCATCCGCAGTACTTACGCTAGCGGTAATGGACGTAGTAGTAGCCAAAATACCCCCAGGCACATCAATACTGAAGCGCAAGATGCCGTTGTCATCATAGACCTTGCCGGTGAAGGTCTTGCCATTCACGGCCAGCGTGACGATGTCATCCACCTTCGCATCATCCCCCACCGTACCTGTCACCGGCACGTTGTCGCGCTCGGATTCGGACTTGTTGATTACGTTGTCGCCAGTGATGGGTTCCAAGGTAATGGTGGGTCTCGGCAATGCTGTCACCGACGGATCGACGTTGGCAGCCGTGCCGTTCACCTCGCCGTCATTCGGAGTGAGCGTGAATGCAGGCAGATCCTCACCCTTGTTGACTAGGGCCAAGCCAGCCTCAGTCAAGACCACGGTGTTGCCGTCCAGTGCATAGTTGGTGGTGTCGCTCAACGTCACCGTCACAGGGTCGTTTTCTTCGTCAGCTGTGGTGAACGTCGCTACCACCGAGCCGACCGCATTGCCAGCAGCGTCTTCGGTGAAGTTATTCGTCTGTGTAATCGTGATCGTTGGTGCATCATTCACCGCAGTCACCAACGGATCGACGTTGGCAGCCGTGCCGTCCACCTTGCCGTCATTCGGAGTGAGCGTGAATGCAGGCAGATCCTCACCCTTGTTGACTAGGGCCAAGCCGGCCGCAGTCAAGACCACGGTGTTGCCGTCCAGTGCGTAGTTGATGGTGTCACTCAACGTCACCGTTACCGTATTACCGTCTTCGTCGTTGGTGCTGAACGTCGCTACCACCGAGCCGACCGCATTGCCAGCAGCGTCTTCGGTGAAGTTATTCGTCTGTGTAATCGTGATCGTTGGTGCATCATTCACCGCAGTCACCAACGGATCGACGTTGGCAGCCGTGCCGTCCACCTTGCCGTCATTCGGAGTGAGCGTGAATGCAGGCAGATCCTCACCCTTGTTGACTAGGGCCAAGCCGGCCGCAGTCAAGACCACGGTGTTGCCGTCCAGTGCGTAGTTGATGGTGTCACTCAACGTCACCGTTACCGTATTACCGTCTTCGTCGTTGGTGCTGAACGTCGCTACCACCGAGCCGACCGCATTGCCAGCAGCGTCTTCGGTGAAGTTATTCGTCTGTGTAATCGTGATCGTTGGTGCATCATTCACCGCAGTCACCAACGGATCGACGTTGGCAGCCGTGCCGTCCACCTTGCCGTCATTCGGAGTGAGCGTGAATGCAGGCAGATCCTCACCCTTGTTGACTAGGGCCAAGCCGGCCGCAGTCAAGACCACGGTGTTGCCGTCCAGTGCGTAGTTGATGGTGTCACTCAACGTCACCGTTACCGTATTACCGTCTTCGTCGTTGGTGCTGAACGTCGCTACCACCGAGCCGACCGCATTGCCAGCAGCGTCTTCGGTGAAGTTATTCGTCTGTGTAATCGTGATCGTTGGTGCATCATTCACCGCAGTCACCAACGGATCGACGTTGGCAGCCGTGCCGTCCACCTTGCCGTCATTCGGAGTGAGCGTGAATGCAGGCAGATCCTCACCCTTGTTGACTAGGGCCAAGCCGGCCGCAGTCAAGACCACGGTGTTGCCGTCCAGTGCGTAGTTGATGGTGTCACTCAACGTCACCGTTACCGTATTACCGTCTTCGTCGTTGGTGCTGAACGTCGCTACCACCGAGCCGACCGCATTGCCAGCAGCGTCTTCGGTGAAGTTATTCGTCTGTGTAATCGTGATCGTTGGTGCATCATTCACCGCAGTCACCAACGGATCGACGTTGGCAGCCGTGCCGTCCACCTTGCCGTCATTCGGAGTGAGCGTGAATGCAGGCAGATCCTCACCCTTGTTGACTAGGGCCAAGCCGGCCGCAGTCAAGACCACGGTGTTGCCGTCCAGTGCGTAGTTGATGGTGTCACTCAACGTCACCGTTACCGTATTACCGTCTTCGTCGTTGGTGCTGAACGTCGCTACCACCGAGCCGACCGCATTGCCAGCAGCGTCTTCGGTGAAGTTATTCGTCTGTGTAATCGTGATCGTTGGTGCATCATTCACCGCAGTCACCAACGGATCGACGTTGGCAGCCGTGCCGTCCACCTTGCCGTCATTCGGAGTGAGCGTGAATGCAGGCAGATCCTCACCCTTGTTGACTAGGGCCAAGCCGGCCGCAGTCAAGACCACGGTGTTGCCGTCCAGTGCGTAGTTGATGGTGTCACTCAACGTCACCGTTACCGTATTACCGTCTTCGTCGTTGGTGCTGAACGTCGCTACCACCGAGCCGACCGCATTGCCAGCAGCGTCTTCGGTGAAGTTATTCGTCTGTGTAATCGTGATCGTTGGTGCATCATTCACCGCAGTCACCAACGGATCGACGTTGGCAGCCGTGCCGTCCACCTTGCCGTCATTCGGAGTGAGCGTGAATGCAGGCAGATCCTCACCCTTGTTGACTAGGGCCAAGCCGGCCGCAGTCAAGACCACGGTGTTGCCGTCCAGTGCGTAGTTGATGGTGTCACTCAACGTCACCGTTACCGTATTACCGTCTTCGTCGTTGGTGCTGAACGTCGCTACCACCGAGCCGACCGCATTGCCAGCAGCGTCTTCGGTGAAGTTATTCGTCTGTGTAATCGTGATCGTTGGTGCATCATTCACCGCAGTCACCAACGGATCGACGTTGGCAGCCGTGCCGTCCACCTTGCCGTCATTCGGAGTGAGCGTGAATGCAGGCAGATCCTCACCCTTGTTGACTAGGGCCAAGCCGGCCGCAGTCAAGACCACGGTGTTGCCGTCCAGTGCGTAGTTGATGGTGTCACTCAACGTCACCGTTACCGTATTACCGTCTTCGTCGTTGGTGCTGAACGTCGCTACCACCGAGCCGACCGCATTGCCAGCAGCGTCTTCGGTGAAGTTATTCGTCTGTGTAATCGTGATCGTTGGTGCATCATTCACCGCAGTCACCAACGGATCGACGTTGGCAGCCGTGCCGTCCACCTTGCCGTCATTCGGAGTGAGCGTGAATGCAGGCAGATCCTCACCCTTGTTGACTAGGGCCAAGCCGGCCGCAGTCAAGACCACGGTGTTGCCGTCCAGTGCGTAGTTGATGGTGTCACTCAACGTCACCGTTACCGTATTACCGTCTTCGTCGTTGGTGCTGAACGTCGCTACCACCGAGCCGACCGCATTGCCAGCAGCGTCTTCGGTGAAGTTATTCGTCTGTGTAATCGTGATCGTTGGTGCATCATTCACCGCAGTCACCAACGGATCGACGTTGGCAGCCGTGCCGTCCACCTTGCCGTCATTCGGAGTGAGCGTGAATGCAGGCAGATCCTCACCCTTGTTGACTAGGGCCAAGCCGGCCGCAGTCAAGACCACGGTGTTGCCGTCCAGTGCGTAGTTGATGGTGTCACTCAACGTCACCGTTACCGTATTACCGTCTTCGTCGTTGGTGCTGAACGTCGCTACCACCGAGCCGACCGCATTGCCAGCAGCGTCTTCGGTGAAGTTATTCGTCTGTGTAATCGTGATCGTTGGTGCATCATTCACCGCAGTCACCAACGGATCGACGTTGGCAGCCGTGCCGTCCACCTTGCCGTCATTCGGAGTGAGCGTGAATGCAGGCAGATCCTCACCCTTGTTGACTAGGGCCAAGCCGGCCGCAGTCAAGACCACGGTGTTGCCGTCCAGTGCGTAGTTGATGGTGTCACTCAACGTCACCGTTACCGTATTACCGTCTTCGTCGTTGGTGCTGAACGTCGCTACCACCGAGCCGACCGCATTGCCAGCAGCGTCTTCGGTGAAGTTATTCGTCTGTGTAATCGTGATCGTTGGTGCATCATTCACCGCAGTCACCAACGGATCGACGTTGGCAGCCGTGCCGTCCACCTTGCCGTCATTCGGAGTGAGCGTGAATGCAGGCAGATCCTCACCCTTGTTGACTAGGGCCAAGCCGGCCGCAGTCAAGACCACGGTGTTGCCGTCCAGTGCGTAGTTGATGGTGTCACTCAACGTCACCGTTACCGTATTACCGTCTTCGTCGTTGGTGCTGAACGTCGCTACCACCGAGCCGACCGCATTGCCAGCAGCGTCTTCGGTGAAGTTATTCGTCTGTGTAATCGTGATCGTTGGTGCATCATTCACCGCAGTCACCAACGGATCGACGTTGGCAGCCGTGCCGTCCACCTTGCCGTCATTCGGAGTGAGCGTGAATGCAGGCAGATCCTCACCCTTGTTGACTAGGGCCAAGCCGGCCGCAGTCAAGACCACGGTGTTGCCGTCCAGTGCGTAGTTGATGGTGTCACTCAACGTCACCGTTACCGTATTACCGTCTTCGTCGTTGGTGCTGAACGTCGCTACCACCGAGCCGACCGCATTGCCAGCAGCGTCTTCGGTGAAGTTATTCGTCTGTGTAATCGTGATCGTTGGTGCATCATTCACCGCAGTCACCAACGGATCGACGTTGGCAGCCGTGCCGTCCACCTTGCCGTCATTCGGAGTGAGCGTGAATGCAGGCAGATCCTCACCCTTGTTGACTAGGGCCAAGCCGGCCGCAGTCAAGACCACGGTGTTGCCGTCCAGTGCGTAGTTGATGGTGTCACTCAACGTCACCGTTACCGTATTACCGTCTTCGTCGTTGGTGCTGAACGTCGCTACCACCGAGCCGACCGCATTGCCAGCAGCGTCTTCGGTGAAGTTATTCGTCTGTGTAATCGTGATCGTTGGTGCATCATTCACCGCAGTCACCAACGGATCGACGTTGGCAGCCGTGCCGTCCACCTTGCCGTCATTCGGAGTGAGCGTGAATGCAGGCAGATCCTCACCCTTGTTGACTAGGGCCAAGCCGGCCGCAGTCAAGACCACGGTGTTGCCGTCCAGTGCGTAGTTGATGGTGTCACTCAACGTCACCGTTACCGTATTACCGTCTTCGTCGTTGGTGCTGAACGTCGCTACCACCGAGCCGACCGCATTGCCAGCAGCGTCTTCGGTGAAGTTATTCGTCTGTGTAATCGTGATCGTTGGTGCATCATTCACCGCAGTCACCAACGGATCGACGTTGGCAGCCGTGCCGTCCACCTTGCCGTCATTCGGAGTGAGCGTGAATGCAGGCAGATCCTCACCCTTGTTGACTAGGGCCAAGCCGGCCGCAGTCAAGACCACGGTGTTGCCGTCCAGTGCGTAGTTGATGGTGTCACTCAACGTCACCGTTACCGTATTACCGTCTTCGTCGTTGGTGCTGAACGTCGCTACCACCGAGCCGACCGCATTGCCAGCAGCGTCTTCGGTGAAGTTATTCGTCTGTGTAATCGTGATCGTTGGTGCATCATTCACCGCAGTCACCAACGGATCGACGTTGGCAGCCGTGCCGTCCACCTTGCCGTCATTCGGAGTGAGCGTGAATGCAGGCAGATCCTCACCCTTGTTGACTAGGGCCAAGCCGGCCGCAGTCAAGACCACGGTGTTGCCGTCCAGTGCGTAGTTGATGGTGTCACTCAACGTCACCGTTACCGTATTACCGTCTTCGTCGTTGGTGCTGAACGTCGCTACCACCGAGCCGACCGCATTGCCAGCAGCGTCTTCGGTGAAGTTATTCGTCTGTGTAATCGTGATCGTTGGTGCATCATTCACCGCAGTCACCAACGGATCGACGTTGGCAGCCGTGCCGTCCACCTTGCCGTCATTCGGAGTGAGCGTGAATGCAGGCAGATCCTCACCCTTGTTGACTAGGGCCAAGCCGGCCGCAGTCAAGACCACGGTGTTGCCGTCCAGTGCGTAGTTGATGGTGTCACTCAACGTCACCGTTACCGTATTACCGTCTTCGTCGTTGGTGCTGAACGTCGCTACCACCGAGCCGACCGCATTGCCAGCAGCGTCTTCGGTGAAGTTATTCGTCTGTGTAATCGTGATCGTTGGTGCATCATTCACCGCAGTCACCAACGGATCGACGTTGGCAGCCGTGCCGTCCACCTTGCCGTCATTCGGAGTGAGCGTGAATGCAGGCAGATCCTCACCCTTGTTGACTAGGGCCAAGCCGGCCGCAGTCAAGACCACGGTGTTGCCGTCCAGTGCGTAGTTGATGGTGTCACTCAACGTCACCGTTACCGTATTACCGTCTTCGTCGTTGGTGCTGAACGTCGCTACCACCGAGCCGACCGCATTGCCAGCAGCGTCTTCGGTGAAGTTATTCGTCTGTGTAATCGTGATCGTTGGTGCATCATTCACCGCAGTCACCAACGGATCGACGTTGGCAGCCGTGCCGTCCACCTTGCCGTCATTCGGAGTGAGCGTGAATGCAGGCAGATCCTCACCCTTGTTGACTAGGGCCAAGCCGGCCGCAGTCAAGACCACGGTGTTGCCGTCCAGTGCGTAGTTGATGGTGTCACTCAACGTCACCGTTACCGTATTACCGTCTTCGTCGTTGGTGCTGAACGTCGCTACCACCGAGCCGACCGCATTGCCAGCAGCGTCTTCGGTGAAGTTATTCGTCTGTGTAATCGTGATCGTTGGTGCATCATTCACCGCAGTCACCAACGGATCGACGTTGGCAGCCGTGCCGTCCACCTTGCCGTCATTCGGAGTGAGCGTGAATGCAGGCAGATCCTCACCCTTGTTGACTAGGGCCAAGCCGGCCGCAGTCAAGACCACGGTGTTGCCGTCCAGTGCGTAGTTGATGGTGTCACTCAACGTCACCGTTACCGTATTACCGTCTTCGTCGTTGGTGCTGAACGTCGCTACCACCGAGCCGACCGCATTGCCAGCAGCGTCTTCGGTGAAGTTATTCGTCTGTGTAATCGTGATCGTTGGTGCATCATTCACCGCAGTCACCAACGGATCGACGTTGGCAGCCGTGCCGTCCACCTTGCCGTCATTCGGAGTGAGCGTGAATGCAGGCAGATCCTCACCCTTGTTGACTAGGGCCAAGCCGGCCGCAGTCAAGACCACGGTGTTGCCGTCCAGTGCGTAGTTGATGGTGTCACTCAACGTCACCGTTACCGTATTACCGTCTTCGTCGTTGGTGCTGAACGTCGCTACCACCGAGCCGACCGCATTGCCAGCAGCGTCTTCGGTGAAGTTATTCGTCTGTGTAATCGTGATCGTTGGTGCATCATTCACCGCAGTCACCAACGGATCGACGTTGGCAGCCGTGCCGTCCACCTTGCCGTCATTCGGAGTGAGCGTGAATGCAGGCAGATCCTCACCCTTGTTGACTAGGGCCAAGCCGGCCGCAGTCAAGACCACGGTGTTGCCGTCCAGTGCGTAGTTGATGGTGTCACTCAACGTCACCGTTACCGTATTACCGTCTTCGTCGTTGGTGCTGAACGTCGCTACCACCGAGCCGACCGCATTGCCAGCAGCGTCTTCGGTGAAGTTATTCGTCTGTGTAATCGTGATCGTTGGTGCATCATTCACCGCAGTCACCAACGGATCGACGTTGGCAGCCGTGCCGTCCACCTTGCCGTCATTCGGAGTGAGCGTGAATGCAGGCAGATCCTCACCCTTGTTGACTAGGGCCAAGCCGGCCGCAGTCAAGACCACGGTGTTGCCGTCCAGTGCGTAGTTGATGGTGTCACTCAACGTCACCGTTACCGTATTACCGTCTTCGTCGTTGGTGCTGAACGTCGCTACCACCGAGCCGACCGCATTGCCAGCAGCGTCTTCGGTGAAGTTATTCGTCTGTGTAATCGTGATCGTTGGTGCATCATTCACCGCAGTCACCAACGGATCGACGTTGGCAGCCGTGCCGTCCACCTTGCCGTCATTCGGAGTGAGCGTGAATGCAGGCAGATCCTCACCCTTGTTGACTAGGGCCAAGCCGGCCGCAGTCAAGACCACGGTGTTGCCGTCCAGTGCGTAGTTGATGGTGTCACTCAACGTCACCGTTACCGTATTACCGTCTTCGTCGTTGGTGCTGAACGTCGCTACCACCGAGCCGACCGCATTGCCAGCAGCGTCTTCGGTGAAGTTATTCGTCTGTGTAATCGTGATCGTTGGTGCATCATTCACCGCAGTCACCAACGGATCGACGTTGGCAGCCGTGCCGTCCACCTTGCCGTCATTCGGAGTGAGCGTGAATGCAGGCAGATCCTCACCCTTGTTGACTAGGGCCAAGCCGGCCGCAGTCAAGACCACGGTGTTGCCGTCCAGTGCGTAGTTGATGGTGTCACTCAACGTCACCGTTACCGTATTACCGTCTTCGTCGTTGGTGCTGAACGTCGCTACCACCGAGCCGACCGCATTGCCAGCAGCGTCTTCGGTGAAGTTATTCGTCTGTGTAATCGTGATCGTTGGTGCATCATTCACCGCAGTCACCAACGGATCGACGTTGGCAGCCGTGCCGTCCACCTTGCCGTCATTCGGAGTGAGCGTGAATGCAGGCAGATCCTCACCCTTGTTGACTAGGGCCAAGCCGGCCGCAGTCAAGACCACGGTGTTGCCGTCCAGTGCGTAGTTGATGGTGTCACTCAACGTCACCGTTACCGTATTACCGTCTTCGTCGTTGGTGCTGAACGTCGCTACCACCGAGCCGACCGCATTGCCAGCAGCGTCTTCGGTGAAGTTATTCGTCTGTGTAATCGTGATCGTTGGTGCATCATTCACCGCAGTCACCAACGGATCGACGTTGGCAGCCGTGCCGTCCACCTTGCCGTCATTCGGAGTGAGCGTGAATGCAGGCAGATCCTCACCCTTGTTGACTAGGGCCAAGCCGGCCGCAGTCAAGACCACGGTGTTGCCGTCCAGTGCGTAGTTGATGGTGTCACTCAACGTCACCGTTACCGTATTACCGTCTTCGTCGTTGGTGCTGAACGTCGCTACCACCGAGCCGACCGCATTGCCAGCAGCGTCTTCGGTGAAGTTATTCGTCTGTGTAATCGTGATCGTTGGTGCATCATTCACCGCAGTCACCAACGGATCGACGTTGGCAGCCGTGCCGTCCACCTTGCCGTCATTCGGAGTGAGCGTGAATGCAGGCAGATCCTCACCCTTGTTGACTAGGGCCAAGCCGGCCGCAGTCAAGACCACGGTGTTGCCGTCCAGTGCGTAGTTGATGGTGTCACTCAACGTCACCGTTACCGTATTACCGTCTTCGTCGTTGGTGCTGAACGTCGCTACCACCGAGCCGACCGCATTGCCAGCAGCGTCTTCGGTGAAGTTATTCGTCTGTGTAATCGTGATCGTTGGTGCATCATTCACCGCAGTCACCAACGGATCGACGTTGGCAGCCGTGCCGTCCACCTTGCCGTCATTCGGAGTGAGCGTGAATGCAGGCAGATCCTCACCCTTGTTGACTAGGGCCAAGCCGGCCGCAGTCAAGACCACGGTGTTGCCGTCCAGTGCGTAGTTGATGGTGTCACTCAACGTCACCGTTACCGTATTACCGTCTTCGTCGTTGGTGCTGAACGTCGCTACCACCGAGCCGACCGCATTGCCAGCAGCGTCTTCGGTGAAGTTATTCGTCTGTGTAATCGTGATCGTTGGTGCATCATTCACCGCAGTCACCAACGGATCGACGTTGGCAGCCGTGCCGTCCACCTTGCCGTCATTCGGAGTGAGCGTGAATGCAGGCAGATCCTCACCCTTGTTGACTAGGGCCAAGCCGGCCGCAGTCAAGACCACGGTGTTGCCGTCCAGTGCGTAGTTGATGGTGTCACTCAACGTCACCGTTACCGTATTACCGTCTTCGTCGTTGGTGCTGAACGTCGCTACCACCGAGCCGACCGCATTGCCAGCAGCGTCTTCGGTGAAGTTATTCGTCTGTGTAATCGTGATCGTTGGTGCATCATTCACCGCAGTCACCAACGGATCGACGTTGGCAGCCGTGCCGTCCACCTTGCCGTCATTCGGAGTGAGCGTGAATGCAGGCAGATCCTCACCCTTGTTGACTAGGGCCAAGCCGGCCGCAGTCAAGACCACGGTGTTGCCGTCCAGTGCGTAGTTGATGGTGTCACTCAACGTCACCGTTACCGTATTACCGTCTTCGTCGTTGGTGCTGAACGTCGCTACCACCGAGCCGACCGCATTGCCAGCAGCGTCTTCGGTGAAGTTATTCGTCTGTGTAATCGTGATCGTTGGTGCATCATTCACCGCAGTCACCAACGGATCGACGTTGGCAGCCGTGCCGTCCACCTTGCCGTCATTCGGAGTGAGCGTGAATGCAGGCAGATCCTCACCCTTGTTGACTAGGGCCAAGCCGGCCGCAGTCAAGACCACGGTGTTGCCGTCCAGTGCGTAGTTGATGGTGTCACTCAACGTCACCGTTACCGTATTACCGTCTTCGTCGTTGGTGCTGAACGTCGCTACCACCGAGCCGACCGCATTGCCAGCAGCGTCTTCGGTGAAGTTATTCGTCTGTGTAATCGTGATCGTTGGTGCATCATTCACCGCAGTCACCAACGGATCGACGTTGGCAGCCGTGCCGTCCACCTTGCCGTCATTCGGAGTGAGCGTGAATGCAGGCAGATCCTCACCCTTGTTGACTAGGGCCAAGCCGGCCGCAGTCAAGACCACGGTGTTGCCGTCCAGTGCGTAGTTGATGGTGTCACTCAACGTCACCGTTACCGTATTACCGTCTTCGTCGTTGGTGCTGAACGTCGCTACCACCGAGCCGACCGCATTGCCAGCAGCGTCTTCGGTGAAGTTATTCGTCTGTGTAATCGTGATCGTTGGTGCATCATTCACCGCAGTCACCAACGGATCGACGTTGGCAGCCGTGCCGTCCACCTTGCCGTCATTCGGAGTGAGCGTGAATGCAGGCAGATCCTCACCCTTGTTGACTAGGGCCAAGCCGGCCGCAGTCAAGACCACGGTGTTGCCGTCCAGTGCGTAGTTGATGGTGTCACTCAACGTCACCGTTACCGTATTACCGTCTTCGTCGTTGGTGCTGAACGTCGCTACCACCGAGCCGACCGCATTGCCAGCAGCGTCTTCGGTGAAGTTATTCGTCTGTGTAATCGTGATCGTTGGTGCATCATTCACCGCAGTCACCAACGGATCGACGTTGGCAGCCGTGCCGTCCACCTTGCCGTCATTCGGAGTGAGCGTGAATGCAGGCAGATCCTCACCCTTGTTGACTAGGGCCAAGCCGGCCGCAGTCAAGACCACGGTGTTGCCGTCCAGTGCGTAGTTGATGGTGTCACTCAACGTCACCGTTACCGTATTACCGTCTTCGTCGTTGGTGCTGAACGTCGCTACCACCGAGCCGACCGCATTGCCAGCAGCGTCTTCGGTGAAGTTATTCGTCTGTGTAATCGTGATCGTTGGTGCATCATTCACCGCAGTCACCAACGGATCGACGTTGGCAGCCGTGCCGTCCACCTTGCCGTCATTCGGAGTGAGCGTGAATGCAGGCAGATCCTCACCCTTGTTGACTAGGGCCAAGCCGGCCGCAGTCAAGACCACGGTGTTGCCGTCCAGTGCGTAGTTGATGGTGTCACTCAACGTCACCGTTACCGTATTACCGTCTTCGTCGTTGGTGCTGAACGTCGCTACCACCGAGCCGACCGCATTGCCAGCAGCGTCTTCGGTGAAGTTATTCGTCTGTGTAATCGTGATCGTTGGTGCATCATTCACCGCAGTCACCAACGGATCGACGTTGGCAGCCGTGCCGTCCACCTTGCCGTCATTCGGAGTGAGCGTGAATGCAGGCAGATCCTCACCCTTGTTGACTAGGGCCAAGCCGGCCGCAGTCAAGACCACGGTGTTGCCGTCCAGTGCGTAGTTGATGGTGTCACTCAACGTCACCGTTACCGTATTACCGTCTTCGTCGTTGGTGCTGAACGTCGCTACCACCGAGCCGACCGCATTGCCAGCAGCGTCTTCGGTGAAGTTATTCGTCTGTGTAATCGTGATCGTTGGTGCATCATTCACCGCAGTCACCAACGGATCGACGTTGGCAGCCGTGCCGTCCACCTTGCCGTCATTCGGAGTGAGCGTGAATGCAGGCAGATCCTCACCCTTGTTGACTAGGGCCAAGCCGGCCGCAGTCAAGACCACGGTGTTGCCGTCCAGTGCGTAGTTGATGGTGTCACTCAACGTCACCGTTACCGTATTACCGTCTTCGTCGTTGGTGCTGAACGTCGCTACCACCGAGCCGACCGCATTGCCAGCAGCGTCTTCGGTGAAGTTATTCGTCTGTGTAATCGTGATCGTTGGTGCATCATTCACCGCAGTCACCAACGGATCGACGTTGGCAGCCGTGCCGTCCACCTTGCCGTCATTCGGAGTGAGCGTGAATGCAGGCAGATCCTCACCCTTGTTGACTAGGGCCAAGCCGGCCGCAGTCAAGACCACGGTGTTGCCGTCCAGTGCGTAGTTGATGGTGTCACTCAACGTCACCGTTACCGTATTACCGTCTTCGTCGTTGGTGCTGAACGTCGCTACCACCGAGCCGACCGCATTGCCAGCAGCGTCTTCGGTGAAGTTATTCGTCTGTGTAATCGTGATCGTTGGTGCATCATTCACCGCAGTCACCAACGGATCGACGTTGGCAGCCGTGCCGTCCACCTTGCCGTCATTCGGAGTGAGCGTGAATGCAGGCAGATCCTCACCCTTGTTGACTAGGGCCAAGCCGGCCGCAGTCAAGACCACGGTGTTGCCGTCCAGTGCGTAGTTGATGGTGTCACTCAACGTCACCGTTACCGTATTACCGTCTTCGTCGTTGGTGCTGAACGTCGCTACCACCGAGCCGACCGCATTGCCAGCAGCGTCTTCGGTGAAGTTATTCGTCTGTGTAATCGTGATCGTTGGTGCATCATTCACCGCAGTCACCAACGGATCGACGTTGGCAGCCGTGCCGTCCACCTTGCCGTCATTCGGAGTGAGCGTGAATGCAGGCAGATCCTCACCCTTGTTGACTAGGGCCAAGCCGGCCGCAGTCAAGACCACGGTGTTGCCGTCCAGTGCGTAGTTGATGGTGTCACTCAACGTCACCGTTACCGTATTACCGTCTTCGTCGTTGGTGCTGAACGTCGCTACCACCGAGCCGACCGCATTGCCAGCAGCGTCTTCGGTGAAGTTATTCGTCTGTGTAATCGTGATCGTTGGTGCATCATTCACCGCAGTCACCAACGGATCGACGTTGGCAGCCGTGCCGTCCACCTTGCCGTCATTCGGAGTGAGCGTGAATGCAGGCAGATCCTCACCCTTGTTGACTAGGGCCAAGCCGGCCGCAGTCAAGACCACGGTGTTGCCGTCCAGTGCGTAGTTGATGGTGTCACTCAACGTCACCGTTACCGTATTACCGTCTTCGTCGTTGGTGCTGAACGTCGCTACCACCGAGCCGACCGCATTGCCAGCAGCGTCTTCGGTGAAGTTATTCGTCTGTGTAATCGTGATCGTTGGTGCATCATTCACCGCAGTCACCAACGGATCGACGTTGGCAGCCGTGCCGTCCACCTTGCCGTCATTCGGAGTGAGCGTGAATGCAGGCAGATCCTCACCCTTGTTGACTAGGGCCAAGCCGGCCGCAGTCAAGACCACGGTGTTGCCGTCCAGTGCGTAGTTGATGGTGTCACTCAACGTCACCGTTACCGTATTACCGTCTTCGTCGTTGGTGCTGAACGTCGCTACCACCGAGCCGACCGCATTGCCAGCAGCGTCTTCGGTGAAGTTATTCGTCTGTGTAATCGTGATCGTTGGTGCATCATTCACCGCAGTCACCAACGGATCGACGTTGGCAGCCGTGCCGTCCACCTTGCCGTCATTCGGAGTGAGCGTGAATGCAGGCAGATCCTCACCCTTGTTGACTAGGGCCAAGCCGGCCGCAGTCAAGACCACGGTGTTGCCGTCCAGTGCGTAGTTGATGGTGTCACTCAACGTCACCGTTACCGTATTACCGTCTTCGTCGTTGGTGCTGAACGTCGCTACCACCGAGCCGACCGCATTGCCAGCAGCGTCTTCGGTGAAGTTATTCGTCTGTGTAATCGTGATCGTTGGTGCATCATTCACCGCAGTCACCAACGGATCGACGTTGGCAGCCGTGCCGTCCACCTTGCCGTCATTCGGAGTGAGCGTGAATGCAGGCAGATCCTCACCCTTGTTGACTAGGGCCAAGCCGGCCGCAGTCAAGACCACGGTGTTGCCGTCCAGTGCGTAGTTGATGGTGTCACTCAACGTCACCGTTACCGTATTACCGTCTTCGTCGTTGGTGCTGAACGTCGCTACCACCGAGCCGACCGCATTGCCAGCAGCGTCTTCGGTGAAGTTATTCGTCTGTGTAATCGTGATCGTTGGTGCATCATTCACCGCAGTCACCAACGGATCGACGTTGGCAGCCGTGCCGTCCACCTTGCCGTCATTCGGAGTGAGCGTGAATGCAGGCAGATCCTCACCCTTGTTGACTAGGGCCAAGCCGGCCGCAGTCAAGACCACGGTGTTGCCGTCCAGTGCGTAGTTGATGGTGTCACTCAACGTCACCGTTACCGTATTACCGTCTTCGTCGTTGGTGCTGAACGTCGCTACCACCGAGCCGACCGCATTGCCAGCAGCGTCTTCGGTGAAGTTATTCGTCTGTGTAATCGTGATCGTTGGTGCATCATTCACCGCAGTCACCAACGGATCGACGTTGGCAGCCGTGCCGTCCACCTTGCCGTCATTCGGAGTGAGCGTGAATGCAGGCAGATCCTCACCCTTGTTGACTAGGGCCAAGCCGGCCGCAGTCAAGACCACGGTGTTGCCGTCCAGTGCGTAGTTGATGGTGTCACTCAACGTCACCGTTACCGTATTACCGTCTTCGTCGTTGGTGCTGAACGTCGCTACCACCGAGCCGACCGCATTGCCAGCAGCGTCTTCGGTGAAGTTATTCGTCTGTGTAATCGTGATCGTTGGTGCATCATTCACCGCAGTCACCAACGGATCGACGTTGGCAGCCGTGCCGTCCACCTTGCCGTCATTCGGAGTGAGCGTGAATGCAGGCAGATCCTCACCCTTGTTGACTAGGGCCAAGCCGGCCGCAGTCAAGACCACGGTGTTGCCGTCCAGTGCGTAGTTGATGGTGTCACTCAACGTCACCGTTACCGTATTACCGTCTTCGTCGTTGGTGCTGAACGTCGCTACCACCGAGCCGACCGCATTGCCAGCAGCGTCTTCGGTGAAGTTATTCGTCTGTGTAATCGTGATCGTTGGTGCATCATTCACCGCAGTCACCAACGGATCGACGTTGGCAGCCGTGCCGTCCACCTTGCCGTCATTCGGAGTGAGCGTGAATGCAGGCAGATCCTCACCCTTGTTGACTAGGGCCAAGCCGGCCGCAGTCAAGACCACGGTGTTGCCGTCCAGTGCGTAGTTGATGGTGTCACTCAACGTCACCGTTACCGTATTACCGTCTTCGTCGTTGGTGCTGAACGTCGCTACCACCGAGCCGACCGCATTGCCAGCAGCGTCTTCGGTGAAGTTATTCGTCTGTGTAATCGTGATCGTTGGTGCATCATTCACCGCAGTCACCAACGGATCGACGTTGGCAGCCGTGCCGTCCACCTTGCCGTCATTCGGAGTGAGCGTGAATGCAGGCAGATCCTCACCCTTGTTGACTAGGGCCAAGCCGGCCGCAGTCAAGACCACGGTGTTGCCGTCCAGTGCGTAGTTGATGGTGTCACTCAACGTCACCGTTACCGTATTACCGTCTTCGTCGTTGGTGCTGAACGTCGCTACCACCGAGCCGACCGCATTGCCAGCAGCGTCTTCGGTGAAGTTATTCGTCTGTGTAATCGTGATCGTTGGTGCATCATTCACCGCAGTCACCAACGGATCGACGTTGGCAGCCGTGCCGTCCACCTTGCCGTCATTCGGAGTGAGCGTGAATGCAGGCAGATCCTCACCCTTGTTGACTAGGGCCAAGCCGGCCGCAGTCAAGACCACGGTGTTGCCGTCCAGTGCGTAGTTGATGGTGTCACTCAACGTCACCGTTACCGTATTACCGTCTTCGTCGTTGGTGCTGAACGTCGCTACCACCGAGCCGACCGCATTGCCAGCAGCGTCTTCGGTGAAGTTATTCGTCTGTGTAATCGTGATCGTTGGTGCATCATTCACCGCAGTCACCAACGGATCGACGTTGGCAGCCGTGCCGTCCACCTTGCCGTCATTCGGAGTGAGCGTGAATGCAGGCAGATCCTCACCCTTGTTGACTAGGGCCAAGCCGGCCGCAGTCAAGACCACGGTGTTGCCGTCCAGTGCGTAGTTGATGGTGTCACTCAACGTCACCGTCACAGGGTCGTTTTCTTCGTCAGCTGTGGTGAACGTCGCTACCACCGAGCCGACCGCATTGCCAGCGGCGTCTTCGGTGAAGTTATTCGTCTGTGTAATCGTGATCGTTGGTGCATCATTAATAGTATCTTTCTGAATATTTTTATCATCATTATGGTCAATAATCGCAGCAGCACCACCAACAACACCCGCACCCACCAACCAAGGTAACAATCCAACAAGCTTACTGCCTTCAACTGCTGGCAATAATGCTTCTAATCCTGAAATTTCTTTAAAACCAGAAAGACCATCAAACCAATAAAGAACACAACCATCTTCTTCAAAAACTAAATCTGATGTAACCCCTTCCGCATCTACAACAAAGAAGTTCTCAATAACAATAACTTCTCCATTTTTGAGCTTTAAAATTAAATTATTTCCATCACGAATGAATTCCGCAACATCATCACGATTCATTTTTGTATGAACAATACTTGATTCAGACAAAACAATACATTCAGCATTGACGCTGACTTTATTTAGAGAGTCTTTTTCAATTACTATAAAATTACTCATCACACACCCAATAGATAAATTAAATAATTCTTAGATTTAAATGTTAATTACTTAGATAAGCCTGTAATTTCAACCGTTACTCGGCGATCTGGCTGCAAACATGCATGTAATGCTTCTCGCGGCAAACTGACTACTGTTTTTCATCAAAACAACTATTAGTCACTGGTTGACGCTTGCCTGCACTTGCTGTCGAAATCACATTCCCTACCACACCATTTTGAATCAATAGGTTACGCACCGTATCTGCACGGTTTTGGCCCAATTGATTGTTATAACTATCACTTCCCAAACGATCTGTATGGCCAACTAACTTAATTTGACTCACTGAAACAAAGTTGTTGCGAATTTGCGATGCAACGTCTAGTACTTCTTGACGGCCTTTTGGTAATAAATCATTCAAAGAAGAACCATCAAATTTAAATAAAGTATCTGCTGCTAGATCCACTCGAATTGTATGCTCCTGTGCAACAACCTGTGGTTTTACCTCGCAACTTAATGGCTGGCCATTATTGGAAATAAAAGGCTTACCATCAGCTTTGACAGATAGGACTAATTCATTGCTCGCTAACTGCCCTACGTTCAAGTCAATATCACAACTCTGGCATGATGCTTCAGTGCAGTTTTTTACTTTGAAATTATACGTCTCAGGTTTTAATGAATATTGAGCCGAGTTATTTATATAAAAATTTCCAGCTTTAATACTATCGATATAAAATTCAATTGGGCAATTTTGATTTCCTTCTGTATCACCAGCACATAAGACCCCATCTCTTTTTAAACTTATTATTTGATTATTCTTTGTATTTTTTTCTTGAAAACGTAACTCCGAGGGATGCCTATAATTTGATACACAAGCAGTTCCCCCCATACATATTAAAACTAAAAGCAATAAAACCTTATACATTAACAACTCTCCGCAACACATTAATAATTAACATAAGCCTCTATCATTAATGTAATAAAATTCACTCTTCCTCATAATTATTGCACATTTGTAGTTAATATATATGTAATTTACAATTTATTTAACACTACCAGAGGTGGTCCCACATGTTTGAACAACTAAAAGCTTATTTATAAGTGATACTCTGCTCTAGTTAAGCTACCTTATTTTGTTGCGGTAGCTGATCATAGTAAAACTCATTTGGTGTCATTTTGTCTAGACTCGAATGAGGTCGTTTCAAATTATAAAACTCAAAATATGCACTCAATTGCTTTTTCGCATCTGTGACACTGCTATAAGCTTTGAGATACACCTCTTCATATTTAACGCTCCGCCATAATCGTTCAACCATCACATTATCAATCCATCGACCTTTACCATCCATACTGATTTGAATGCCATTTGATTTCAATACATCAATAAATGCATCACTGGTAAATTGACTGCCTTGGTCTGTATTAAATATTTCAGGTCGACCATATTTTTCAATAGCTTCATTTAATGTTTCTATGCAAAATGTAACCTCCATACTAATCGATACCCTATGCGCAAGTACCTTGCGGCTATGCCAATCAATCACAGCACATAAATAAAACAAAGCCTTTTGCCATAGGGATATACGTTATATCCGTAGACCACACTTGATTACTGCGCTGAATAGCCAATCCTTTGAGCAGATATGGATATTTACGGTGAGCTTGATTAGCCTGGCTTAAATTTGGTTTGCAATATAACGCCTGAATACCCATTTTCTTCATTAAAGTACGTGTATGACGTCGTCCTATATGATGCCCTTGAAGATTCAACAAATCACGCATCATACGACTGCCTGCAAAAGGATATTGCATATGTAATTCATCAATACATCGCATCAGTTTCAGATCTGATGAGCTAACAGGTTTTGGGCGATAATAATAACAACCACGAGAGACTTTCAATAACTTAGCTTTTTAGATACTGAAATCTGAAGTGAGTGGTCGATTAACTTTTGTGGTTGAAGCAGTCCAGTTTCTTCAACACACCTTCTAAAAAATCAATTTCTAATGCCTGCTCACCGATTTTTACATGTAACTTTTTAAGATCAATGGGGGGTTCTGATGGAGCTTTTGATTGATCGAAAGCTTGTGAGGAAGCTGAGATCAATTGATTTTTCCAGTCAATAATTTGGTTTTGATGAACATTAAACTCAGAACTCAATTCAGCATGTGTTTTTTCTGCTTTGATCGCAGCAAGTGCTACCTTAGCCTTAAAGTCGTTTGAATGATTTCTTCTTGGTCTACGTGCCATAAAATACTCCATATATTGATGTTTATAACATCATTTGAGGAGCAGAATATCAATTATAGGAGTTGTTCAAATTTCCGGATCCATCTCTGTTGAAATAAACGTTCAATATAACTGTTTTACTAATTAAAGTTATAAGTGGTTTCTTGAACTAAGAATAGCCGATAAAAGTGTAGCAAGTTGCTACACTCCTAGATAATATCCTTTCCGAAAATTTCATTTAGACGATCCTTGATGTCTTCCACAAATTTACTATCAGTTTTCAATTTATTTTTCATTTTTCTCTTAAAGTCACTTAAGCTCATTCCAACTTCAGCAAAATCCATTTGAAATAATGAATCATTGATAACAACGTTTGCTTGAGAGTCTGTGAGGCAACCTACAGTCTTAAACCACTTTTCAAGCTGTAAATAATTAGCATCATCATTAAAAATATACCATGAACGTACAGTGGTATCGAATTTTGCACCTAGATCTTTTACCTCAGCATTATCTTCAAATGGAACATCTAAGTAGATCTTTAATTTTTCGGCCTTTTTATTTTCAATTACAGGCTTTTCAAAACCACGATGATGTAGTTTAAATTTTACGCCTACAATAGGGCGTCCTTTTTTAATTGTTTCATATTCTAACTGTAGATCGGTGTTTTCATTAATTTCAGCTACAATTTTATCTAATACATAACGTCGAAAATCGACCCAACGGTCATATTTAGTTTCATTTATATCAATTAGAGCTTTGAGATTCTCTAATAATAATGGAACTTCGTAGATTTCTTGAGTCTTAAATTTGAATTCGTTTTTTATGAAATAGGTATAAAGACTCATACTTGCAACTGAATCTAGAGCAAATAAATGTTTTAGTTGGTATGTAGTAAAATTACCACCAGCTAATTGAGTAAAGTAAGGTAATACTTCACTGGTAAATCTGATTTGAAGTGCATTCTTTGAATCATCTTCCCATCTTAACTCACGGATAATAGGGACAACCGAGTGAACTCTTTTAGTCTTTTTCTTTATATCATCTACAGGTTCTTCAATTACAAAGTGCGCCACACGGGATGAAAGTTCTTTGTAAATTCGATCAATGGCTACATTAATTGAATTTCGCTTACTTAATCCCAGTAATTCAGCTAAATCATCTTTATACAGATAAATGTATGTTTGTTCACTAATCTCTTTATCGATATGATTCTTCTCACCGTAATTGGCAACAGCCATCGCATATAAAAGTGCTTTATATTCATTCGCTGACAATTCAATAGGTCGTATCAAACGATTGCTAGTACTTACAACCCCATTGTGACGAATATTACCTATGCAGTACGGGATTGAATCCAGCTCTTCTTTGTTATGGCTTAGTTCTGACATAAAGTGTATTAACTATTTTAAGTGTGCTTAACTTGATTATGCATGTTATATAAAAAAGTGGAAAAAGATTCAACACTTTCACCTAAAAAACCTAAGGTGGAATACTTGTCACCAAATTTAGGTAAAAATCAATTAAAGTGGAAATATATTTTTAAATTCCACCCCAAGATGACAAATACTCCACTTTTAGATGTTTTTGATTCTTTATAGAAATACGGATTGATGAATAAATACCCATAATGGATTTTAAATAATCAATTAACCTATTTCGATATGACAAGTTTTCCACCTTTAAAAACGCAGATCACTGAAAAAAAATATCGAGTTTAGTCATAAGAACAAAATTTCTGCATTCTAGGGTGAGTGCGTGAAATTCTTTCCACTCTTAGATCAATGAATATATCAAAAAATGGTGTAGTAAAAAAAAGCCTTGCAACTTTATCCACAATATTATTTTTGTAAGTGATTTTTTTTCCACTCTTGCACTTAAATTCACTAACTTATCAACATTATAAATAATTGTTTTATATATATTTTAAATGATAATACATATATTTTATAATTAACAGTGAAAAACATTCCACCATAGTGACAAACACTCCACTTTTAAGTGACAAATATTCCACTTTACAGTGACAGATATTCCACTTTTAAGTGATCATCTTTCCACTTATAGAGGACAACTCTTCCACTTTAAGGTGACAAACCCTCCACCTTAAAGTTGATATGCTATTGTTTTTAAATAAAAAATATCAACTTAATTATTAATTAACTTAATTATTAATTACTATTAATTATTAAATAAGCTAGCTATATAAAACTTTAAATTTAAAATTGCTTTAGCGTTATACAAATGACTGTTTTAAATTTAAAAGGTGTAGTAACTTAGCCCAAAGTTATTTATATTAATAGTAATTGTAAATATAGAATGATTTGACAAGTATGTCTGCAAAAATTATTGCTGTTGCGAATCACAAGGGTGGTTGTGGTAAAACAACAACAGTTGTTCATTTAGCCTCTGAGCTAGCAAACTTAGGAAAAAAAGTGCTTGTAATCGATTTAGATCCTCAAGCAAATGCTAGCTTGCATATTGGTTTAAAACATCCAAGTGAAATTGGAGTAACAACCGCTGAATTATTAGTAGGTGATGTCTCATTACTTACTGACGCTTTAGAAGAAGATACTAATTTTGATAATGTTTCACTAATTTATGGTTCTCTCAATTTAGGAAAAACTGAGGACCAATTAAAAGAAGATGCGCCAAGACCATCAGAAGAACTCACTACAAAATTAGAACTATTAAAAGATCTTTATGATTTTATTTTAATTGACTGCCCTCCAAGTTTAAAACTATTGACGAGTAATGCTTTAGCATCTTCAACACATGTAATTATCCCGATTGAATCTGGCTCACAATATGGTCTATATGGTGTTACAGACTTACTTAATCATTTAGAAAAAATAAAGCGAATCAATCCGGAGTTACAATTATTAGGTGCACTACTTATTAAGCACGATGAGAGACAAAATGTTTGTAAACTCATTCGTGATGAAGCATTTAAGCAAGTGGGCTATATTATGGAAACGACTATTCCACAAAGTACAAAAGTAAATCAAGCCGCAATTATGCAGCAGTCTTTACTTAAGCTAGACAAAAGTGGAAAGGTTCGAAAGGCTTTTGAAAGTTTAGCTAAAGAAGTTTTAGCTAAAGTTAACTGATTGAGAATTTTATGGCAACTGCAAAAGAACTTTTAGCTCAAAAGCTGAAACAAAATACTCAAAAGCATCAATTAGCTCAAAAAGATAATATCAAGGAATTAAAGGAATTTAGACGAAATGTCCCCATTGAAGACATTTCACGGAGTCCTTATCAACCGCGTAGAAAATTTGATGAGCAGGAAATCAAAGAACTGGCTGAATCGATCGATGAAGTTGGTTTGTTGCAACCCATCACTGTTCGTAAACTTGAAAATTTAAAATTTGAACTGATTGCAGGTGAACGTCGATTACGTGCGCATGAAATTCTAAAAAAATCGACCATTGAAGCAATTATTATTGATGCAAATAATGAAGAAGCTTCACTACTTACACTAGCTGAAAATTTAAAACGCCAGGATTTAACAGACTTCGAAATCTATATTGGTCTAGTAGGCTTAGATGAAAATTTAAAGAAAAATAAACAACGTTTAGCGAAGTCTTTAGGCTTAAATCGCGAAGACATGTATAAATATTTATCTTTTGAAAAGTTGCCTAAAGCCATCTTGAATGATTTGGTAAATGAGCCCCAGTTATTAGGTCGAACTGCTGCAACAGCTTTTAAAAAATTTCTTGCAGATCACGACGAAATAAAACAACGTGCTGAAAAAGCCTTGTTAACTGTTTGGACAAAAGTAAAGAATGGCCAACTTGAGCAAACTAAGGCTGTTGCACAAGCTACGAAATATCTAGTTCAAGATAATAATGACTCTCCATCAACATCGCTTGTAAAAAAAATTGAATATGCTGGGAAAGTTGCTGGAAATATTAAATTTAATGATAAGTTATTAAAGGTTTCTTTAAAAATTTCTCATTTTGATGATGCTAGTTTGGAAAAATTAGAAAATCTATTGAAAGAGTTGGTAGAGAAAAATCAAGAAGTGTAGCAACTTGCTACACTTCTTTTCTTTAAAATATGTCTGATAGTATAATCTTGGTGATACCTAGTAATAAAATTAATGTTAATTAAAAACAATTTTTTTATAATATATATTTATAAAAGTTAGATGCTGTTGACATTTGTTGTATAAAAAATAGTGAGAAAGTAAAATTCAATCGACAAACCACATTCCTTCTTGTTATGTATTACAACAATGCTGGCGCATAATCAATGGTCTAAGTCTTTAAATTATTATCAAATGATGCAAATCTAGAATAGGTTTCTATTGATGCATCTCATATGCGAGTGCATCAACATACGACCGGAGTGAAAGACCAAGCTATTTCTAATAACGTTGGTGGAAATAGTTCTAAAATCCATTTAGTTGTGGATGCGGATGGAAATCCTACTGAATTTATTATTAATGATACCAAGACCCATGATTTGAAAGTGCATCTGATTTGTTTGATGTTTTGGATTTAAGTGAAAAGCCCATTACTCGCTTCTAGCTTAACCTTAGATAAAAGCGGATTAAGCAAAAGCTATGATGTTCGTCCCTTCATCATGCAGAGCAATGAAACCGACTACGACTTTATTAAACGACTTTTAGCTTCTGAAGGTGTAACTACACTGATTGATGAAGCACAGCATCAAGTATGGAGTTCATCTGAACAGATCAAACCACAAAAGCTACGCTTAATTGATGATAATGCCCAATTTCAAGCATTAGATCGTCGCAATATTCGTTTTCATCGAAGTAGTGCTACAGAATGACAAGACATTATCACAGCATTCACAGGATTGCGTTCTCTACAACTAACTGCGGTACACCTTCAAAGATGGCAAGCAGATGCTTTAGCACAAGAAGAAGGTGCAGGCTCGGTACTCACAAAACATCAGCATTCAGATAATCAAGATGTAGTAAGTTTAGGCTTAGAACAAGCCTTTCACATCAGTCCTGCATGGATACAAGGCCTCAAAGGTGAAGATGGTGCAACTCAGTCTGGCAATAAACAAATTGAAAAACTGAATGAAAATTTAAGCAAATACTTCAATTCGCAAGCCAAGTACTTTAGTGCGACTTCAACAGTACGTGATGCACATGTCGGGTATTGGTTTAAGTTCAAAGAACATCCTAAAATTGATCAACATGAAGGTTCCGATCAAGAGTTTCTAATCACAGCAAAGACCTTTTATAACCAAAATAATTTGCCTAAAGATCTAACTGACCAAGTCACCGCCTTACTCAAAGAAAGCCATTGGCAACAGCCCGAAATTCATACCAACAATCAAGATGAGCGCCAAGCCAATAACCTTATTTTACAACGTCGAAACATTGACATTGTTCCACCTTACAGGCCACTTGAAGATCGCCCTAAGACCCACCCACAACGTGCCAAAGTCGTAGGCGTCGAGGGTGAAGAAATTCATGTCGATGAATGGGGACGGATTATAATCCGTTTTCTGTTTACTCGAACAGATGACCATATGCATGACAATGGTTCAGGCGCGAATAATATTGACACTGACTCAGCGTGGGTAGATGTGCTCACCCCTTGGGCAGGAGAAGGTTATGGTTCACGGTTCTTACCGCGTATTGGTGAGATTGTGGTGATTAATTTCTTTGATGGCAATATCGACCGACCATATGTCGTTTGTCGCATTCATGAAGCACATCGTAGTCCAACTAAGTTTGATCAAAAAGGACAACTTCCCGATACCATGAAGCTTTCAGGGATTCGCTCCAAACAAGTCCAAGGCGATGGCTTTGGCCAACTTCGTTTTGACGATACGACTGGACAGATCAGCACACAACTACAAAGTAGTCATGGGGCATCACAGCTCAATCTAGGTAATCTTAGCCATCCGAAAGAGACAGACACGAGTGATGGACGTGGTGAAGGTTTTGAATTGCGAACAGATCAATGGGGAGCACTGAGAGCTAAGCAAGGATTACTCCTTTCTACCTATAAACAAGACAATGCATCAGGCAATCAATTGGATGTAGCAGAAACCAAATCGCAACTGGAATCCAATCTCAATAATTCTAAAGCCCTCAGTGAAGTAGCCAAAAATCAACAAACCGATCCTTTAGAAGTATTAGACAATCTGAAACAATTTATAGAACAAATTGAACAAGAAAGTGAGGCTAAAGCAAAAGCCTTTAAACAAGCCATTATGGTATTAACTTCACCAAACTCTATTGCACTAACGACCAATGAAGATGTACATCTATCAGCAGATGGTCAAATCAGTCATAGCGCTGGTGATAGTATTAACTTGAGTACACAAAAGAGTCTACTTGTACATGCACAAAGTAAAATCAGTTTATTTGCAGCTCACGAAGGTGCAAGATTGTTTGCTGGTAAGGGGGAGATTGAAATACAAGCTCAGGGGGATGGAGCGGATTTGATTGCCCGTAAAGGGATTCAAATTATTTCAACAGAAGATACGGTTTATATCACTAGTCCGAAAGAACTCATCCTGACTGGAGGCGGTTCACAGCTCAAGATTAATGGTTCAGGTATATTTCCTACGACTAGTGGCAAGTTTGAGGTAAAAGCTGGACAGCATAAGTTTGTGGGGGGGGAGTAAAACAAATTATGTTTTACCACACTTACCACTTACTGAAATCAAAAAGGATGACTTAGTTCTAGAATATTTACATAGTGATGGCTCACCTGTAAAAGATGCTGAATTTGAAGTTTTACTTTCAGATGGAAGTCGAAAAAAAGGTAAATTAGACGATAAAGGCAAAGCTGTTGTTAAAGGTGTTCCAGCTGGTAGAGCCAAAATTCAATATGGAGAAGATCAGTCTGAAGATGACTTTCCTCCTCATGAAATTGATGATTGGTTTATTCAACAAGACTTAGAAATATCGAATAATAATGAAAATTAGTGAATAAAATGTCGACAGAAAATCAAGCTTTTTGGAATAAAATTGCTAACCGTTCTACTGATATACAGCAACAGTTTTGGTACGGTGCTGAAAAACTTGCACAACATATTCAGGATAGCCCAGCTAACTATCTTACATATAGAGAATATGACACAAGTAAACCAGATCCGAATCTATCGTGGTGGGAAAAAATATTCTTTTATCAAGGTCAAGCTGCGATTAACGAGAGTGTGACAAATCATAATATTGCGGTGGCTGTAATAGATAAAAGTAGCTGGATTTGGGGAATGTTAAAGGGTGATTTCAATAAGAATCCTACGATGTCACAAATCATTGTTAGTGGTTTAATCAGTATGATTCCTGTGGTTGATCAGGTTTGTGATGTTAGAGACCTAATAGCGAATCTAATAGACCTTTCAAAAGAAAATGGTAAATCATCTGATAACTATAAAGCGTTGGCTCTTACTGCATTTGGAGTCATTCCTGAAATTGGTTCGGCTGTTAAAACCATTGTCAAAGCCGCAAGATCAAAGGAAGCTAATAAATTAAAAATTTTTAAATTGATGGAAGGCTTTGAGAGTGCCTTCAAAAAACTAAAAATAAAAAGCCCATGGAACAATGCTCCTGAAGCATGGCTCAGGTCTAAGCCATGGCAAAAGATGGGAAAAACAGCATTAAATGCATTAAACAAATGTATTGATCGTTTAATTCAAGCTATTAATGGTTTCCTCAATAAAGTTCGCGGTAGTTTAAAATCGGCTTTGGAAAAGTTCAAAGTTGAGATTACTAATGCAAAGAATGCGATAAAAAAATACATTAGCGATCTCTGCAATGAAATTCAGAGAAAATTTCAGGAATTATTACCTCAACCTCAATTGGGTATGGCTGGTGCGAATGGGGCCAACATTCCCACCGGTAGATATGATTTAGTATAAAAATAAGGTTAGTAAATAAATCATATAATCCAGATACTTATTTAGTAAATATAAAATTTATTTGATTTTACTTTGTTAATTTAGGGACTATGGTATTCTATTATTTTAACGCTAAAAATAATTTACCTGTGCAGAAAAAAATGATGACACCATTGCTCATTGATGCATTGACAATATCTGAAGGTAGGTTTGAAAAACCATGCCCAGCTTTAGTTTTGAAAATGATGTTACTCAATGGGGAAATAAGCAGTGAGTTTTCAGAAAAAATTAAAAATCAAGCATTACTACTGCTCGCGATATATCGTAAGTTATTGCTTGCTGTCGATAGGGATTTATGTAAGGTAAAAACTCTACAGGACAGTGTGAAAAGAAGACACTGGGGAAAAATGGATAAAGCACAGGACAAGATGGTGGTTGCAGACCAACTTCGGCTAAAGCGTTTAGATCCAGAAGAAATGATTTTATTTTTAAATACACAGGATTATCTAGATAAGCTGCCTATTTCCTTTGTAAAAAAACTGGTAGGTTGGGCACCACCAGTGGTGAGTGGTACTTTTTTAATCGAAAATGTTTTAGCTGGTTATATCGCCCAGAAGCTTTTGCCATTAGAAAGAATTAAAGTGAAAGAGCTGGGCAAGTCTGTGCAACCCTATTTTCACATAGCTGACTTTTTTGTGCTTTTACCTCAACTAGAAGAACTGTATCAAAAATATCAAAAGCAAATTGTTCGTTTGGCGCCAACGGCAGAAGTTGCTTTAGCTTTAACAGACTTTGGGAAAGCATGGATTTATCGTCTTAGGAGTAGGCTATGAATATTTATTTTCAGCAACTGCTAGAATGGATAAACCAGAATACCCCTATAGAAGAACAAAAACTCCTCCGAGCATTATTTTTATTACGTGCACATTATAGCTTAGCCGGTATCGTTGTCATTTGTCAGCGAATTTTCACCTTGATTGGTGATAATGAATTACCAAAATTTCGTGATGAGCTTAAGACTTTAGAGATCATTAGTGCATTAGAGTATTCTGAGGAATATTCACATTTTTTTTCAAAAACAACGGATAAAAATAAACATAACCCCACGCCGTTGCGCCCCTTTACTGGAGACAGTGGAATTTGTGATTTGCTCTTGCTTAAATCAGGAGAAAATCATAATAATGAGAGTTTTGATACTGTAATTATTTGGTTTTTAGAGCAAATTTTTCATTTTCAAGACAGGGTACATGCTCTTGAGCTTTATAGTAGTTATTTAAAGGGTGATGGAAGCATAAAGCTGAAAGACCAAAAAGGATCTCGTGTGTACAATGCCTTTTTAGCGATTAGGCTATTAGGTGATGCTGGTAATACACAGATTTTAGAAGATGTAAAAGCATCACTGCTTCAAAATTCCCCGAAACAACTGATTCAGTTAATGTCTGTTCATAATAAAGATGAACAATTAAATAAAATTTATTATGCATTAAAGCTATTTTTATCACAAATCTGGCAAAATAATCGGCAAAAAAATAAAACAAAACGTCGAGAATTTTTACACCGTATAGGTTTAAAGCATAGAAAACTGATCTTGCAACGATACGGCTCATTAAGTATTGCTATCCAACCTTTAGAGGATGTAGATGAAATTCATCGTGGTCTAGTCTCTGATGTATTTGAGGATGATGAGATTGAAGAAGATGAAACACCATTGGAGCCCTTGTTTAGATTTTTTTTGGCAGAACAATCCGATTTAATTCGAGGGCTTTATGCATCTAAGTCTACTTCTCAACATATTGAAGCTGCAAATGTTGGTTTAGTTTGGACCAAATCGCGATTGTCCTTAAATTCAATTCAAGAAGTATTTAGGCTCTGTCAACCATCTCATACTGATGCCAGCTTAATCTTACGCGCAAAATTAGCTTTAATATTGAGTTTACTCACAGGACGTTCGGTTACTGAATTAACAGCGCCAAGTTTTAGTCAAAATACTGGTCATAATAATATTACTGGTCATAATAATATTACTATTAAGTATGATCATACTTTATCTGCATATGTATTGAGTATTTTAGCTGGGACACCAATACTCAAAAAAAAGCCAAAAAAATCTAAATTTCACGTGCCATGGACCAACGAGTTACATTTGGTTTTACCGATTGAACTCAATGATTTGGTGAGTCAAGTCAAAAATCTTGGGATTACAAGACAGCATATTGCAGTTGAACGTGACGCGAGTGAACTGATTAACCGTGTACCTAAAGAGCTAGAAATCAGCCTCAAAAGCATTCGAGATATTCTTCCACGGTTGTTATATGATCATAGCCAAGGTGATTTAGCTGTCGTTAAAGCAGTGACGAATGCATCAGGTCGAAATTATGATAACTTGATTCATTATGCCTCTTTTGAACAGAGGCAACTTGAGCAACTCTGGGCTGCTTGTTTAAGAACGATAAAAATTAATATTCCTGAATATATATACTCTTCCAATAAGCGGGTGGGTAGCCCAATTGGAATAAAGATTATTGAAATACAAAATGAAATTGCACGAATAAAAAATTATATATATCAAGCCAATGAACAGAAAGATTGGCAGATGTTCTTTAAGTACTTAATGTCATATACGGAATTATGGATAAATCTTGCCACAGCTGGTCGAGGGATTAAACAACCCTTTCCAAAGTGGATCAGTCAGCAAGGCTGGGCCTTGATTCAAGATAAGCATCATCAAAATGAATCAACTGATCGTTATGTGCCATTGACTCCAGCATTGATCAAACAAATTCAAAGTTTACGTGGTTTGATGGGAATGTTGGGGGAGCAAATTGAGCTACGTGTTGATTTATCATCTTATGCTGTGCAACTGTATGATCCTCATCAGATTGAAGATTTAATTAGAAATTGGGCACGGAAGTTGGTTCGCTCTGATCGTAATCAGTTACCTGGGAGGTTCAAGGACGCTGGACTTGGGCACTGGATACGGGGTCGTCATCCATGGGATATATTATCCGTATTTCCTGTATCAGCCTTTAAACAACAGTGGCTTGATGTACAAGAAAACTTGCAAAAACAATTAGGTTTCGAGTGTATTGAAGATTTTGATTTTTTAAAAATCAAGAATGTTCCTACATTTGTTTTAACTCAAGAGACTAAAACAGTACAAGTAGAGACAAAGCTTAGAATAGAGTTTTCAGAAAATGATGTAAAAGAATGGCTGAAAAACCCAGACTATAAGTCCTATTATCAGCTGATTTTTGAGGAAAATCCTGAGCCACAAGTAGCTTTAGAGCTTGGACATCTATTAGCCTCAAATTTAGCTAAAAATAAAAATATTGATTTGCCTCAAGCGATCAAGGCATATTGTGCTTATATTCGCGATAAAACGAAAATTCCTTTATTCGTTCAACTTCCTCAAAAAGCTCATCGTACATGGCTGACATCTGAAAATAGTTTTAGTACATGGGGTTATATTGAACAAAACTTACTTGATCATATTCAGAAGGATTTAGAACATTTACCTGAACATCAAAATTGTGATGTTGAAATAGGACGTTTGTTGGTTGTACTCTCGATGTATTCACAATTGTGCAGAGTAAGCCATTTACAAGCAATGTTAGAGTTTATTATAGTCGCTATGGGATATAGTCGGCTTATTGAGCTGGTAGTGAATAATGATAGATCTGTGACGAAGATACGCCGTACAGTACTGTTAAGTCCTTATGTCTCGACTTTAATTTTAGTAGACCGACAATATCTACAGCCCCGATTAAAAGAGATTTTAGCAAAGTCAAAAGATCTACAAAGAAAGGATTGGCAAAAGTGTTTTAATACATATTTAAAACAAATAGGGGTTAAGTCAACTCTATCGTTAGCTCAATGGTTGAAAGCTTTACAGCAAAATGTGATGTTAAATAGCACTCCGTTGATTGCAGGTTATATATCAGGCCAAGTCCTGACTGAAGATCTTTCAATAAATGAATTATTACGCTTATTCGAATATGAAAAATTAACCACAAATTTAGATAGCACTGAGCCAGAAAGTGAAATAGAAATAGACGATGAGCAACTACATTTGTCTGATATTTTAGCGATGATTCAGCAACTAAAAGGTGAATCTAGATCAAGCATTTGGCTTAAACAGCTTGCCAATAATGAAACGAATCACTACTCAGTCAATTTATTAACGTGCTTTGTGCGATGGCTGATTTTACGCTGTGATGCAGAAGAGTTAAGTCTACAGAATCGAAATATGATTCATCTACATTTGGCCATCGTCAGTGCAGGTATATTGGGGTTTTCAGAAGATTTAACAAAAGATAGCCAGATTGATGAAGATGTATTTCAAAAATGGATGGAGTTGACGCAAGAGCATTTTCCACACCGCAAGCATCTCGCTGCGTGGAATCGCTTTAGAGATTTTTTAATTCAGTTAAATGATAATCGTATAAAGTTACACAAGCGTACAGCGCATCAAGCAAGTGCTAAAGTTTTTTCAAAAAATGAAGTGCAGCAGATCGTTCAAATATTACAATCTGTAGAATCTGGGGTGAATGATGCTGCTTTACGTCTAGAGATTCAGCGTCATTTTCGTTTATCTGCAGCGATGGGTGTACGCCGTTCAGAGACACTTCATTTACGGCCCTTAGATATTGATGAGGATATGCTCCGAATTCGTCCTTATGGTGAGCATCAGTTAAAAACACTTGGATCAGAACGTGTTGTTCCGATGAATTTATTAAGTCAGACGATTCAAAATGGATTAAATGATATTTATAAGAATAAAAAATATTCGATATTAATGTCTGATGAGAATAGTGAGCATAGGCCTTTTTTTGCTCAAATATCTCAAATATTAAAGAAAGTCACTGGAGATGTTGATCTCAGCTTACATCATTTAAGACATACGTTTGCAAGTACATATACTTTAAAGTGTTTGCAAACAGTGGTGGATTTTAAAGCGCTCACGATAGAATTGCCATGGCTACAAAATTGGATGCCATCGAATGAGCAATTTAATACGCTAGTAGGCAATGAAGGACAGGTTGGGCAAGGGATTAAGGCGATTAGTCGAGTGCTTGGACATTTACATGAATCGACAACATTAAAGCATTATGTTCATATCTTATTTCTGGCTACTTATGCCTATAGCATGCAACAACAGCAACCCAATTTACATACTGCATTTTTTAAGCGAGTCATGAGTCGGAGTAATTTATTCAGGCATTTCCAAGCGATTCATCAACAGAATGGTAATCTAAAATATGAGTTGAGAGACACCATCGAAAAATATGTACTCAAAAAAAGACAAAGTCAGAGGTGGGTCATCTATGCTCAAAAAAGAGGGAATTCGACTGGAAAAGTAATTAAACACGAATTATTTCAAAAGTTTGAAGATATTGAGCGGTATCTTATTTCTGGGCAGGGGCAGCCACGATTAGATATTGAGTCCTGGAAGAAAGCTTTAATTATGATGGCAAACATTCCGTCAGGTAAACGTGGTTCAAATATAGGAAGACATCCATTATCGACACAAGGAAAGTTAGCACGTTTGCCTGAATTACTCAGTGCTGTAGATTTTAATTCTGCACAAGAGATTTTAGAGCGATTTGATTATTTAGAACAAAACCAATCAGAAACTTATAATTGGTTAATAAAAAAATGGTTGTATGAAAGTAATGTAACAAAAGTATTGATGCATTTTACGGCAGAGGATGAACCTATGCTTTCAATCCTTACAGAACATCAGTTTTTTCCGATAGTGATGAAACATAATAAATATGATTATTTTAGAATTATGTCTCAACAAGCGTCATTAAGCGCCGTGCGATGGGTACTAGCATGGTTGAGTGTACGATATTTGGTGATTAGAGATCATATCAGAATTTAAGTAAATATGACTTACGCACGCTTTATTACATAAAGTTTTGAAAGACAGCGCTACCCTAATTGAGCTAAATTCAAGTGACAATTTGGGTATAAGTGCAGCCAAATTCTGTGAATTTGTTCAAGACAGCTACGTGTGCATAAATATCATTTACCTGACTACATCATACCTTGCATTTAATATGCTGCTAGAAGCCGTTTGACATACTCCCACCACTTTCACGATGTTCAAGTGGGGGATTCTAAAAGCAAATGCTCTTAGGCGACTTCCTTACGGATTTCGCTGGCTTTCTGCTTCGTAGGGCGACCTTTACCGCATCTTCCCTCCACAGACAAAACGGTGTGCCCCACCGCCAAAATGTTGCGAGAAGCGTTTATATCCGCATTCTCACTAAAGCCACACTCAATACACTCAAATTTTGCCTGAGTGAGCCTATTTTCTTTTGCAACATGACCGCATGAACTACAAGTCTGACTTGTATATTTGGGGTCAACTTTAACGAGTAAACCACCTCGCCATTGTTGCTTGTACTCCAACATACCCACAAGCATTGACCAACCTTGATCTAGGATTGATTTGTTTAAGCCTGATTTGGCTTTCACATTCTTTCCTTTTTTCTCAATTGTTCCGCTTGCTGACTTCGACATATTGGCTACTTTTAAGTCCTCAACTACGATCATTGCGTGGTTTTTGCTGAGAGTTGTCGTGACTTTGTGTAAGTAGTCATGCCGAATATTGGCAATATGATGGTGTAACTTGTTAATTTTTAGGTGGTGTTTCAAAAAGTATGCTGACATTAAATGAAGCCATTATTGATGTAAAAAAAGGTTAAGTCGAAAGCTTTAAAATGGTTTTCAATCTTTTTTGAAAAATTACAACTCCTTCTAAAACCGCGCCTAATTCGATGCCTTATTTTGCAATTATTACCTTCAATACCTACAGTAAAAAATTTACCAATACTTTGCTTGCAGTTTTTAAAAGCAGTTATGAAACTGTCCCAATGATCACTTGCAATTCGGGTGTAGTGAATACCTAATTGTTTAAGCTTTGCCTTCAATCGTTGAACTGTAGCTAAGTCTCTTTTACCCCAAACATAAGCAACAATCTCACCTGTTTCTCGATGGTAGGCGTAAATAAGCCATTGTTTATTATTTTTATTTCCCACAAAAGTCCAAAACTCATCAACTTCAAGAGACTCATAATGACTTTGTTTAGGCTGAATTTGGTAGGTCGATTCGGTTAAAGTACGTAAAACTTTACCGATACTGATTCGCTCAACTTCAGCGATATCTCGTATACCACTACCTCTGACCATCAACTGTAATATTTTTCGAGTAATGCCTGAATGACATCCTAGATAGCTCAGAGCATGGTCACCAATAAACTGACGTTTACAGTCTTTGCACTGATAGTTTTGTTTCCCATCTACTTTGATGCCATTTTTCTTTATACTGTCACTGAGGCAGGTTGGACATTTGATTTCTAGAGTTATTCGCATTTCTCTATTTTATCAAAATTCAACCTGCTTTGTTTCAGCATACTTTTTGAAACACCACCAATTTTTAAATTAAGTTTTTTCCAATTTTTGCTGAATTTTGTTTTCTTTTTTATCTTGCGTTGAAGTCTAGCCAACTTTACTTGATTGGCTTTAAAACTATTGATCGGGTCGAAAACCTGACCTGTTGAGGTTGTCACCAATTTTTTGATGCCAAGATCAACACCAATGGCTGATTTTGATGGATGGATAGGGGTTTCTAATGTGCTTTCAACACCAAAAGAAATATACCACTTCCCAACATGCTTTGAGATTGTGACGTTTTTAATATCACCTAAAATATCTTGTGATTTTCTGAATTTCACAACACCAATATCGTTAGGCAACTTAACCTGATTGCCTTTAACCCAACAGTATCTATCAAACTGAACAATACGAATCGAATCATAACCATCGGATTTCTTTTTAAATCGTGGCATGAGTGGTCGAAGTTGAACTTCACTGCCATCCGCTAATTTAAAGAATTTTGGTTTTTTAGGCTTGAAAGGCTTTTGTTTTAACTTGGCTTGTTCTTTTTTATCGAAGAATTTAGCCCAAGCATCGCCAAGATCACGAACTTTTTGTTGAAGTGAAACACCATTTGAACTGTTTTCTAAAAAAGCACATTCAGGCTTTTTGCGTAGTTAAGGGATTTTATTAACTAAATTAACTTTATTGATTCGCTCATTATTAGCAAGCATCTCAAATGAGAGAGCTAATATTTGATTCCAAACAAAACGTGCAGAGCCAAGCAACTTGTTTAAAACAAGCTCCTGTTCCGCATTAGGCTCAAGCCTAAATTTATACGCTTTGTTGATTTTCATAAATGAGTGTGTATGTGTTAATATATATAAATACTAGCATTAAACAAGCATTCAAACAATGACTGAAATATATAAAAATCGACATTCAGCCTTTAATTTACACGTACATTTAGTATTTATTACCAAGTACAGAAAGAAAATTTTAGGTGAGTTGCATCATAAATATTTTACTGAGTGTGTGTCTGAAATTTGCAAAGAATTTGATGCGGAATTAAAGGAATGTAATGGTGAAGCTGACCATATTCACATGCTTATTCAGTATCCACCGACAGTTCAGCTTAGTAAATTGGTGAATAACTTAAAATCAGTAACAAGCAGAAAAATGAGGAATGAGTTTTTAGATTTACGTGGTAGTTATGCAAAACCTGTTTTGTGGTCACGCTCATATTTTGCAGGGTCGTGTGGTGGTGCTTCTTTGGACATTATTAAAACATATATTCAAAACCAACAAGGTTAAAATCTGTGAAATTCACCTCTACCCTGACTGTCGGGTGGAGTCCTCTTTCACGTTAAGATAGCATCCTTCCTTGTGCAAATAGCCTAAGCATATATCGTTCAACCTAATGGGCCTAGGAATCAGCGACTTTGATTTGTTCTTTGCTTTCAATTTGATCCATATGTTATCGATTTATATTTTTTTATTTAAAAATGAATAAAAAAATTCTAATTCGGTTTGACCAAAGAAAAAGATACCCATATGATAATTACGTTACAGCAAAATCTGTAATCGGGCGTGGAAACCTGAAAATTACTACAGAAGCATTAAAACCGCTTTAGCGGTTTTTTGTGCTTATTATGCTTAGTTTGCCATTATGGTAGGCCAGGCAGGGCAGTCTATGACTGGCCGTCTTCTGTAGTGCGGTATTTCCACCCCTGTTTGGTCTACCTCCATCTCGTGGAAAAGATGGTTGTAGATAGTTAATTCTAAACTACAGGTACTAAACATGAAGATTTTATTATCTAATCCCCCCATTTCTCTTAGGTCTCTTTTGTTAGCGCTGACTGGATATTGACGGTCATTTAATTCACAGCTTTAACCAAATCGAACTATATACATTTTCAAATTTCGTACTTGAGCGAAAGTAGGAAAGTGTTGCCTGGAGAAAATAAGAAATGGGTTCTACACGACTATTGACCAATATTATTCAGCGTAAAGTCATGTTGCCAGAAGAAATGTCACCTTCAATGCAGCGTGACAATTTTGAAGTGGCACTGACTGATTTTGAAAAGCATCCAATCATCAAATGTTTATTTAAGGCGGATAACCAGCGTTCTACGGAATGTTGGAGCGTGCAAGAAATTGCAAACTTTATTGAGGATTGCACAGAAGATCAAAACATCAATTTATGCATTTTGTATTGGAAAGATATACACGGCAATATTTACATTATTGATGGAGCACATCGTCTTTCCTGTATCTATGCGTGGATTAATAGATATTTTGCGGATGAGCAAGTCACTCAATCACCTAATTTCAATGATCCACAAAAACAAGATATTCGTTACCTCCGCAATTATTTAGGAGATCTCGCTGATTTTCAAAAAATTTGTACTGATGCCGAATTCGCAGAAAAAAAATCGAAATTAGGCGATATTAAAATCAGTTTCAGGCAGGTACTGGGAACTCCGGAAGATGCGCGACGGGTATTTCAATCGATTAACTCAGATACTAAACGTTTAGATAAATATGAGGAATATCACCTAAGAAATCGCGGTAGTGACGCGTATTATGCGATCTATGCCTGTTGTTATATCAATGACAATAAATCTAACCTAGAAGAGCTCCAATATACACGTTTAAATGAGTTGATTGAGTTAGGGGAGAGGATCCACCAGTTACTTTTTTCGACCATTTTATTAGACAATGAAATGAGTCATGGCAAAAAAATTGGCTTGGTCAATGAGCTGATGAATATCATTGCGGGTGATCAGATTCATAATATTATGAGTCTGAATCAGGGGGAGCGCGTTGAAAACCTAATGTCGCATCTGTTGACCATTCTTTGCAGAATAGCGACGCCTGTAAAAAATGCTGGGGTTCCGAGTTTGGGCTTACATCCATACTTATATTTTTATAAGGATCAGCGTTTTCAGATTACTTCTTTTCTTGCATGGTTTTCAATTGTGTATGAAATTCATGAAAGCCGCATGCAGATTCATCATCGAAAGATTAGTTTCAAGGACTTCACCCGGGTACGCCGTAGTATTGAGTTCTTGATCGCCAATTTCCCCGTGGCGACCACCGAAACGGTCGGCAAGTTCGGCAGTGGTATCAAGGGCTATGATCGGCTACAAATTGTCTATAAAGCCTTTATTTGCTTAAGCTTGGAAATGGAGGTTGATTTTGATGATGAGAAATGCCTGAATACCTTTATTCTGTCCATGTCTAAGGCCTTCAAGTACATAAACTTTAACGAGTTCTATGTCGAAAGGTTTTTGGGTGGTTATGATGATGCAGTAGTCAAGAATGTGGTGGGATATGTGGAGTCGATTAGTCCAATTTCTCGGTCAAAGCCAAAGGCCTTTTCGGCATTAACCAAGAGTCTGCTTAAGCACAATTTTCTGGTGGGTAATCATAACTTTTGCCTCATTTGTGATGGATTGATCTATCTTGATTCTACTGAATCGGATCATAGGATTGCCAAAGCCGTAGGTGGGCAAGGCGTTCTAGAGAATGGCCTGCTAGTTCATCCCATCTGTAATAGGATGAAATCAGATCTGAGCCTGGAAGAGATTAGAGCGGATTTGTTTGGTGAATTACTGTATTGAGCAGCAGAGGGGGTAAATTAATTTTCTAAAATTTATCAATGATTTAACTTTTGATATATTCAGCCAATGTGGTTGTTTTTAATTCACTTTAGAATCACAACCAGAAACTAGCTGTAGTTTCTGAATGACCGTCAAGGTCCTTAGTTTCGCCCATAGATTCCCTCTGTGGGCTTTTTTTTGATCAAAAATTGTATAGATGCCCTAAAATAAACCTTTTAGCATTTCATAAGCAATGAGGATTAAGGCTGAGACCATCAGCACAACAAAAATGAGTTCCACTCTAGTTAACATATTAATTCCTTTTACTTTTCACTTAATTTATATAGCAGTTAACTCGTAGCATCAATGAAATAACATAACATGGAAAATAATCAAAAAGACAGAATTTGGATTTTGATCAGATCTACTGTTTGCATGCTTCAACAGTAGCTTTGAATGTTTCACTTAAACTTTAAATTTTTTTTAAAATTGAATAT
Organism: Acinetobacter piscicola; assembly: GCF_015218165.1. NCBI lineage: Bacteria > Pseudomonadati > Pseudomonadota > Gammaproteobacteria > Moraxellales > Moraxellaceae > Acinetobacter > Acinetobacter piscicola. The sequence continues at coordinate 165,770 of NZ_CP048660.1, forward strand.
TTTTACATCTAGGTTCTAAACTTTGATAGAATTAATTAAAACTTTAGATTTCAAGTGTAAACAATGAGAAGCGCTAATATTCGACGTGATGGCTACTTAAAATTTCTGAATACATGGCAAGACCGTGATGTCATTAAAGTGCTTTCGGGTGTACGTCGCTCTGGAAAATCCACCTTATTGGCGATGTTTCAACAAGACCTAAAAGCACAGGGTGTACAAGCCGAAAACATCATTGCCATCAACTTCGAATTTATGGAATTTGAAGAACTCACCGATTACCGTAAACTACATGATTATGTACTGTCTAAAGTTGATAAAAGCAAAAAAAACTATGTTTTTTTAGATGAAATACAACATGTTAAAAATTTTGAGAAAGTAGTCGACTCCTTATATGTTCGGGATTATATCGATTTATATATTACAGGCTCAAATGCATTCTTTCTAAGTGGAGAACTTGCGACTTTACTTACAGGACGCTATATCGAGCAACACGTTCTACCTCTGTCATTCCAAGAATTTAAACAGTGGCATATTGAAAATAATCCGATCATCCAACAATTATCCAATCGTGATTTGTATGCCATGTATACGCGCAGTAGTTTCCCTTATACGCTTGCCATGACTAGCCAGCAGGAAACTTATGATTACTTGCAAGCGGTTTATGCCAGTGTAATGTTTAAAGACGTTATTCCCCGTTTGAATACTGCCGATATTAACTCTCTCGAGCGTGTCGCAAGATATTTGGCAAGCGTGACAGGCTCACCTATTTCCATTAATAAAATTAAAAATACCTTTGTTTCAAGTGGGGTTAAGATTTCATTTGAAACAGTAAAACGCTATATTCAGGGCTTACAGGACAGTTTGTTATTTTATAGTGCCGCACAATTTAAAGTACGCGGGCGTGAGTTATTACAATCCTCTGAAAAATACTATTTAGTTGATGTCGGATTGCGCCGGATTATGTTGCCTGATGCTAATGCTGATCAAGGTCATATCTTAGAAAATGTGATTTATCTTGAGCTTGTCAGACGAGGTTATACGGTCTATGTAGGGCGGGTTGATGAATATGAAATTGATTTTGTTGCTGTCGATACTTTACAGAATTTAACTTATTATCAGGTGGCATTAGAAACGCTCAATGAGGAGACACTCAGCCGAGAGTTACGTCCATTACAGAAAATTTCTGATTCGTATCCCAAATATTTACTTACCTTAGACACGATAGGGACTGAAGCAAATTATAATGGTATTGTAAAAATGAGTGCTCTCGATTGGTTGCTATGTGAAAATAAGTAAAGTTGAGGGTAGTCATCGGCACTTCTATTTATTGATCAAAACCCAAAGACTTTTCAGCATTAACCAAGAATGTGATCAAGCATAATTTCTACTCCATTTGTGATGGATTGATTTACCTCGACTCGATTGAGTCAGATCATCATGATTGAGCTACAGTCGCTTACTGAAAGTAGCGAGAATTGCGCTGGAGTTTCTGAAGGATATTAATTCCTTAGTTTGCCCATTCATCCGTGTGGGCATTTTTTTTGATTAAAATACAATGCTGTTCTTGCTAAAAAATGACGGCACCCACCATAAAACACAATATTCCAAAAATAATCCAAGGCCAGATCTTTGTCTTCGGTTGTTCTAAATTCTGAGGATTATATTCCGTGTGTTCTAGCGATGTCGGTTGTGGAACACGGGTCTTTTTAGAGTAAGGCTGGTGTTTAGAGAGAGGTGGTTCCACTTGTTTGAGTCTATTGTTCAATCCAGCTTATCTTCTACAAGCGATAGTAGATATCCTGCATGTGATGAATTATCAATGGAAACGGATGATAGAGATGTGTTGAAAGAAACTGCTGAAGCTATGTACGCATCTACAGGTGATACAATTTGGTTAAGCTTTTAAATATAAAATTCAAGCGCTTTATATCGTTTCAATGAGCAGAGTTCAAAATTGCTTGAGTACGTCATCAATTGATATTTCCTCTTCTACATAGAAAACACCATTTTGGTCTGCTTTCATTTTTTTAATAGTATTACCTTGGATTTTATGGATATCGAGTAGATCTTTAAGTATTTGATCTGCAATTTTATTCTTCCAATCATTTTCAGGATCTAAAGGAATCGACATGAGTTTCTCCTAGTTCGGATGTGGTATAAATTTCATTATCAGTATCACAGAAAATTTGAAATAAATTGATGTAGTGGAAAAAGTGGCCAAATATAGGTATGAACATTTAAACGTGGATAATGAGCTTTATTTATAGGCAAGCTTTTGTAGTTCATCTCTATGTTGATGAATTACACGTTTTAAATGATGTAGTACAATACGTTGTGTTGCTTGACTGTTGTCAAATGCCATAGGTATAACTTCAATAATTGGGCGTGATCTTTGTTCAATATTTTTAAAATCGATCGGTCTTCTCATTTTGCCATAAAACTTTATTGGTGTTATGTAATTTTATACTAATTCTAACTATGAGCTAAAGCTTAAAAGTCCTAACAGCACTATTGAGTACCAAAAAACATGTGACGACACTTATTTTAGGTTTTGATAGGACTAATGCTTCATCATTAATATTGCAGACAATTTTAAAATCGAGTTATCTGATGCTTTAAAAAGGTTTCAGAAAAAATATCTATTTAAACTTCGATGATCAAATTTTCTCTAAACCCATTTTTACCTTGCTCTGGTGGATAACCCAAAGGATTGATCACTAATCTACATCCATCGACTACAGTATCCACTGATGTATGCGTATGTCCTGCAATCCATAACTTAAACCCTTTTACATCTAGGTCATTAATAAAATAGGGATTGAGGGCTGATGCAACAGGGTGCGTACCCCAATATGGATCAAGACAAGCTAAATGAGGTGGAAAATGCGTAATAACGATCACATGATCTTGCCCTCTAAACTGCAAAATATTTTGATGATATTTGTTAAATAGTTTTATGTAGTCATCGGCGGTTATAGGTCTATTTTCATTGCTAATCATGATTTGATCAAAATCATAAATCGATTGTTCAGCATCTTTTTGGGACTGTAAAAGCACCTCAGGAGATATAAGTGGAGAATTGGAGCGAAAGTTCGTAAACAGCGTGCCACCTACAAATATTTTATCTTGAATTTTGATATGGTTGTCATCAAGTAGTGCATTTTTTGGGTAGTTTTCTTTCAAGAAATTCACGACTGAACTGTAGTTAGAGCTGTAGTAATCATGATTACCTAAAACAAAGATAAATTTTTTATTCAGAGATTTACATTTTTCGGCAAACTCAATTGCACCACTTAAGCGATTAGAAAAATCGCCAGCGTGAATAATGACATCAGCTTGCTCTGATATTGAATATTTAGAATTGTGAGTATCCGATAAAATTTGCAGTTTCAATCTACTTCCTTTATTAAATCACGCTGCTTAAATATATAGAGTTTCATTGCGATTAGTTTACAGCAACTAAATATTGTAGAAATTATAAGATACTTATCTGTATTCTTAAGCCTCTAAAAATATAGGTAATTATTTTTGAATCAATTGATTAAATATTGATCATAAAATTTGACCAATTGAATTTATGCACATAAGATAAAGATGTTACAGCAAAATCTGTGACCAGGCGTGGAAACCTGTTACTCAACGAACTAAAGAGTCGCTTTTAGTGGCTCTTTTGTGTCTACATGGCGCTTTTATGGTAAGCCAGGTAGGGCAGTCTTTGACTGGCCGTTTCGTTGAGCGGTATTTCCACACCCTATTTGGTTTGCCTCCATCTCGTGGAAAAGATGTTGGCAAACGACAATCTATCAACGAGGTTTAAAATGCATCTTTATATTATTTCTATCTGTTTTTTCTCTAGCAAAAAGATACTTCTGAGTTGATGAGTTTTTAATTCATTTATCACTGATTTTAATTTTAATTACTTCTAATTTCGTAATCTCACGAGATCTAGAGAAGTATTGCCTAGAGAAAATAAAATGGCTCGTACTAAGCTTTTAACCAATATTATTCAAAGAAAAATGATGCTGCTTGACGAAATGTCGCACTCAAATCTGCACCATAACTTTGAAATATCACTTTATGACTTCGCCAACCATGAGATCCTAGAAAAACTATATAAAGCAGACAATCAACGCTCCACAGAGTGTTGGAGCCCTGCTGAAATTCAGGAGTTTATTCTAAACTGTTTGAATGATCGTAATGTCAATTTATGCGTTCGCTATTGGAAAGATGCTGCTGGTAATATTTATATCATCGATGGTGGGCACAGGATTTCAATTATCTATGCTTGGATCAAAAGATACTTTATTGATGAGCAAGTAGCAGGAGCCCCAAAATTCACGGCACCACAAAAACGAGATATTCGTCAGATTCGTAATCGATTAGGTGGATTAGCTGATTTTCAAGAGTTATGTAACGATTCTGAGTTTCAGCAAAAATTAAAATCAACCAAAATTAATTTTATTGAAGTCATTGGGACACCTGAGGAAGCTCGAAAAGCCTTTTGTTCAATCAATTCGGATACGAAGCGATTAGATCCAGATGAAGAATATCATTTACAGAATAGGGGGAGTGATGCTTTTTATGTGATTTATGCGTGTTGTTATATAAACGATAATAAATCCAACTTGGCTGAACTGAATTACGAGCGGATAAATGAAGTGATCACTTTGGGTGAGCAAATTCATGATCATCTTTTTAAGATAATACTTTTAGAGCCGGATTTAACACACGGTAAAAAAATCGGCTTGGTCAATGAACTCCTGAATATCATGTTTGGTGATACTTGTCAGAATAATGTGAGTATAGACCAAGGTCAGCGTGTAGAAAATTTAATGCTAAAACTTAGAGTTGTGCTGTGTCGTATCGCTACACCAGCAATTAGTATTCGGATTCCAAGTCTGGGCTTACACCCAAAACTATATTTTTATAAAGATAATCGTTTTCAAGTGACATCCTTTTTGGCCTGGTTCTCTATCGTCTGTGAAATTGAAGAAGACTGTTTTGAAATACAGAATAAAAAGATAGATTTTATTGGATTTACTCGAGCACGCCGTGGTGTTGAAAGTTTAATTGAAAAAATTCCTGTGGCGATCAAAGAAACTGTCGGTAAGTTTGGTAGCGGGATCAGATCACATGAGCGATTGAAAAACGTCTATCAAGCATTTATCTGTATTGGACTCAATATGGATTTAGATTTCGAAGATGAAGTTTGTTTGAACACCGTCATTCTTTCGATGAGTCAATCATTTGATTATATTAATTTTAATGATTTTTACCTTGAACGTTTTGGTGGTGATTATGATGAGACCATTGTGGATGATGTTGTGAGCTTTGTGAAATCAGTAAGACTAACAAAGAAGAAAAAACCTCTAAATTTTTCACTCGCGACCAAAAGAAATCTTTATCAACGTGAGGAAAGGAAAACATGGAGCTATTGCGAAGTATGTGATAGCGCTCTATACCTTGAATCGACTGAAGTAGATCATCGAGAATCGAAAGCAGAAGGTGGTTACGGTGTTTTAGAAAATGGAGCAATTATTCACCCGATATGTAATCGTTTTAAGTCAGATCGTGCTTTGGAAGAAGTAAGAGCAGATTTATTTGACTAAAAAGATAAGGGAGCAAATGCTCCCTTATTTTTTTGTTTTTTAGTAGACTGGGGTCAGTGTTTAGCCTAAGTGCAAAATCAATAAGTATTTGGACACCCATTCTTCTTTAAGTTGGACACTTTAATAAACGTATTCATTAATTTTGCAGTGTTCCTCAGTTGGTAATGTGAATACCATGCCACTCACCAACGAGCTAATACGATTACTTTCAGCCTTACGTTGCTTGGTATTCACCGACAGGGCATAAATGATCATTGTGTCCCGATACATTTTTTCAGGCTCAACTTTATAGTCAATTTCCGCAGCACAAACCATTTTTCTACTAACTTCGTGTGACGCTCTACGATAGACCTCACGATCATCACTAGCCAAAGTCAGCTTTCTTCGTAATTCTTGTGCATACTGCATATATACGCTAACAAATTCAGGGTTATTCCCATATTTGAGCTTTATGTATCCCTCAATATCATCACGCACACCATTACTATTTGCATCAATCCCACCAATGGTTTTTGTTTTATCTTCATTTTTTAGGAATTTTGATGTTCTCACTTCTTTTAGTGAATTCTGAATACTTGGATTAAGAAGCGAGGAACAGGCCATCAAAAGTATACTTAAGCAACTCACTGCAATAACCGCTTTTTTCATAGGAATCATTTTACTTTTTTCTTTTAAATTTCGTTTTAGATGCAAAGAGTGTCCAATTAAAAGAAGAATCTGTATCCAGTACGATATACTATTAAGTGTCCAATTGGGCAAGAATATGCACCTAAGCAACCAATATGAAAACAATAGACTATTACAACCAATACGCAGATCAATTTTTACAAGCCACGTTGTATGTGGATATGGAAAGCCTATACCAACCATTTTTAGCTGAGTTGCCAGATTCAGCACGCATCCTGGATTTAGGCTGTGGCTCAGGGCGTGACACTTTGGCTTTTAAAAATAAAGGCTATCAAGTTGATGCTATCGACTATTCTGAAGTATTGGTCGAACGAGCGAGCCAACTGACCGGTATCGCTGTTCAGCAGCAAAGTTTTTATGAGCTTGATATGCACGATGTTTATGATGGGGTATGGGCATGTGCCTCTTTACTACATTGTGCTCGTAATAGACTCCCTGATGTTTTAAAACGTATTCATGCTGCATTACGCCGTGGGGGTGTTTGTTATATGTCATTTAAATACGGCACAATAGACCGAGTAAAAGATGGTAGAGCATTTACCGATTTAGATGAAGAACAAGCTAAAGAATTACTAGATCAGTTGGATAGGGTTACTGTATTAAAACAATGGATTACTGTAGATAAGCGTCCTGATCGTAATGAGGAATGGCTCAATCTGCTTTGGAAAAAACATGCTTAATTTTATTCCCACTGCACAAGAACAACTCAAATTTCTAAAGAATATTCAGCTGATTTTACAGTCAGTGTAGAGTGAAGAAAAAAATTTAATATAAGGCTTATATTTACATTCTTAATTGAAAAAAATATGATCAAAGTTCAGACAGAGGATTTTGATATTTAATAAATATAAAAATACCTCTTAGTGCCAACTTTGTCATGGATAAAACTTAATGCAATTAAATAACAATGGTTCTAGTACTGAACTAAGTACACTCGCACCTAAAATAATTCTTTCCCCTTTATTAAAAGCCATGGTGGGGACTCTTAAAAACCATCAATCAGATCATTTCTTCAATTATTATGGGCCTTCTCATAATCTGCATTTTGATGCGACCGCTTTTGTGTCTGCAGTATTTAAGCAGATCGGGACTAAAAACGATTCAAAGCCAATTTATAACATCATCAAAGATATTCAATTATTACCTGAAGATTCAAAACTCAGAATAAGCACTTTATTTGATAAGGAATCTGAAGCTAAAACTGCCCAGACCTATCGTGATTTAGACCAAGTGATGTCTGAAATTGTTCAGCAAGTACTTCAAAATGCTCCGACAGGTATGGCACTGAATTCTCTCAACCAATTCTTAGGCGATCTCAAATATTCTGATCCAGTGATTGCCAAAAATTCTCAGTATCCTATGCAAGTCAAAGGACAATCTAAAGTAGCTTCTTTGCAATATACAAACGACTTAAAAGCAAAAGATGGCGAATTACGACTTTTCACTGTTACTGAAGAAATCAGCAAACCTCAATGGGTGAAAGAGGTTTGCGAGGCAATCAAAGCCATTGTGAAGCAGTCCTACCCAGCTGGTGAAAAGATGCCATTAGAGGTTGCTGAACGTATGCAGGAAATTCTTGATGATGAATGTTCTGCTGAAAATAATGATATCCAAAATCTACTTCATTTCGTAGAAATCAAAGCACTATCACGAGCTCGTATCCGAAATTGCTTCAAAATTATGGAAATCATTGCGGATCACATTGATAAGACTGAGCGTAACGATTTCAAGCGTGAGTCCGCTGTTTCCTATATCCGTAAAGCAATTGCTTTCTTTCAGATTTTTGGTAATCGAATTGCTCCATGGAATGAGGAAACAACGGAAACCATTAAGGACTATGGTATTGACTTTGGTGCTATCTATGGAGCTGTAGGTAAAGTTGATTTTAATGGTTTGCTGGCCTATGTTGGGGCAACAGATGCTTTGCCAATCTGGGTAAAACCAAAAATTGAAATGAATGATATTCGTCATGAGGATAAGGAAGGGCTATCTCTAAAACGTGAAGTCACTTATGCCTTTCGGGTGAATGGGGAGTTTGTTAAAGAGGAAAAAGTAAGTTCATTTAACTCTAAGTTGCAGATCAATTATAAGACAAGCAAATGCAACCGTTCGGGTGCAGATACTATGCTGACTGCTTATGAAGCTCGTCTGCATACTATCAATAAAGCATTGCTGCTGAAGGATATTGTTGATGATAAAGGTCAGCCGATTTCTGAAGAACGATTAAGCAAAGAGTGCTCAGATCGCGTTGCTCAAGTAGAGATGTTCCAGCTCATTATGATGTACTTCGTCCTATCTGGGGCAGACATGAAGATTTCAGATTTTGAAGGGGCATTCAATAAACTGGTTGATGCATTCAAGAATCCTCAAAAAATCCGACTTAACCTTACTCGTATCTTAGACGAAAAGCTCAATACCGAAAAAATGCATGAGCGAATGGAGGTGATCACGTCTACGATCACTACAGCGCTAAAAGCGAATCTGGATTCCATCATTAGTGAGATGGAAAAGGATAGTAGTCTTAAAACTGTACTCTACATCCTTCCAAGTATTGTGAATCTAGATGTATTCAAGAGTTCAATTGGTGAAGATGCGGAACAGTTCTTTAGTATATTTAAGGGTAAAGAATCGAACTTTTACAGCTACATCTCGATAGTGGATGCTAGCCGTAAAAAGTTGGCGAAAATGAGCCAAGACGAAATCATTCGAAAGAATGATTATGCTCGTAAAGCCCTAAGCGAGATTGAGTTTAATTCCACACTGAAAATTCGAACGTTGGTACCGATTGAGAATCCTAATACCGACCTAGATCAATTTGATGTCGCTCGTAATCTGAATATTCCTTGTTTACCAGTATTGATGGTGCCGACCAACAAGAAGGTCAGCGACAATGGGCTGCCACATTTTTATCATCCTGAGAGCTTAAGTTATGACAACTTGTTATCTAAATACAAGGTCATGATTCATTATTCATCTAAGCTATTTCGATTGAGTGACTTAAAAGGCGGCCATGCTCAATTATGTTTGGATGAAAAAGAAAATGCTTTGATCATCAGTACGTCATGTTTTTCGATTGCGATTCATCTATTCCTTAAACATCTGATTAAAGAAGTAAAAAATCAACTGGGTATCGAAGAGCGCTTATATGTACCTGTAATGCGAATTGACTCAGTTGATGAACATGAGAATGAAGAAAAAGCCCAATTTCAAAGGAAATCAAAAAAGATCCAAAAAGGTGGGTTTAATCCTGAGTGTAAACGAGCGTATGCCACCGCTTATACCCTTGAGAAGTTGCTGAACAATGATGATGCTATTGTGAAGGTACAGGGCCTTAAGTATCAACCAGATCCTATGCCTTATGGTAATCAAAATGGTGAGCGAGTTTGTGCCCCGGTGAATCTCGCTATGGATAAAACAGTGACTTACCGTATTCAGGCTGCAATTGAAGCACTGTCAGGATATTCAGAAATCATCATCCCATTTGAGGGCACTAAGGACAAAATTGCCTGTATTAGTTATAACTCTCGACCTGAGAATGATGTGGAATTTAAGTATCAGCATCAGAAGGATTTGCTACTTCTTAAACCAGATTATGGCTACATCTGCTACGTCTATACACTTGAGCGTATCAACGATAAACAGGGTCGCTTATCACTACAGAAGGTCAGTCATGCCCCAGTTGCTGAAGACAATCTGAGAACAAGTAAGGCGATGCACCGTATCATCGAAAAACTGCAGTCAGATGGTTTTGAAGATGTTGTATTGCTTTCACACCATTTTGCACAGCGTAAGATCGGTAAGACTGAAACCAGCAACTTGATTCATGAAAGTGAAAGTGCTTTGGATCAACTTGATCAGTTGTTCCCGAATATGAATTTCTATCCATTCCAGTCTGATACGATCCCAGCACTGAGCTTAAAAACCAGTGATAACAGTCGTGTCTATGAGGTACCGCACCATCAGTACCATACTGCGATCATCAATCAAAAAGAATATAAACAATCCTTGTCCGTATATAGCTTTGCGACTAAACGTACTGTGGGTGTTCGTACTCAGAATGGTATTTGTTCGTATTTCTATATGCTAACCAGTCAGGAGCATTCGATTCATAACGATAAGCGAATTAGATTGCACAGTAAAATTATTGATGTGAATGATTCCAATGAAATGAAATCAATTCGCTCTGTATTGCGTGGTCTGCATTACTTTGAGTCTGAACGTCCTACAGCTGGCAAAAACTTCACTCCGGTACTTGAGCCTTCCCATATTCGTGGCACTACTGGCATTCAAGAGCTTGGTGAAGTCATAGTGTCGAGTCGTCTAAATAAAGGCGAAGTTGTCATGAGTCTGCCAGCCTTAATCGGCAAGCTCGAAGAATACGTTATTCTGATGAATGAAGACTTGATTGAGCCAATCGAGCCGTCTCCAGAGGGAGCTGAAGAAATTTTAGCGACTGATGTGGAGTAAGCGCCGTGGTGAACAATGAAGCCAAAGTTTGGGGCGAGGTTTATGAGATCGCTGTTAAACGTGGTTCGATTATGGCTTTGCTTGATGCAAAGCTATTATCAGCCAGCCATCCTGTAGTAGCAGAATGGAATAGTAAACAGATTGCTGATGTCTTTCAGGAAATGAAGGAAGCGCTATATAGCGATGTCATTAATGCCGCTATCCATGAAAATATCGAAAGCTATTTTCAGCAATTGATAAAAACTGGATTCGGGCATGGTTATACCAATACTCGTGAGTTTCTAAGAAAGATCAAGCCAAAAGGTATTGCAAGGGCTAAAACGGCGAATGCAAGACCAAATTGGAGCTTATCTGGCATCTGGTGTCCACTGACAATGCCAAATGATATAACCCAGACCATTGTAGATGACTACACAACTGAGGAAGAACATATTGCTATTAAAGCCTTCAAGGAGAAGGCGTTGGAAACATGGAATCAACAATTCAGTCTTACCCACGCTAAAATGTTTGGTAAGGGTATGTTTGGTCGTGCTGATTTCTTGGCGGTAATCAAAGTCAAAGCCAACTATCATGTGCTGGTTCAGGAATATTCATTATTTTACGTTTTAGGTGAACCAGAACAATTCAATGCCAAGGATTCTTGTACCTATTTGCAAGAGTACAAGCGTTACATCAAACATTCTGAATCGCAAAGTGTTTTCTCATACGTGAATGCAGAAGCTCAAGAGATCCCATTTAAGTTCTCAAAAAAACTACGTGAATACTTGAGAGCCTATGTCCGTAAGGAAAAAGTCCTATTTAAGATGGCGCAAGGCTGTTCGTATGCAACCACTTTTGTTGATTCTTTTAAATGGAAGTTTGAACAAGATGACATGCCAAATATTCGTCTGAGTGTGATGGCGATCACCAGCCGGGGAAGTGAATACATTTCTGCTGAATTTTCGGATAAAGATAAATCCCCAGAGCTGGAAATTATGTATCAGCTGGGCAAGGAGTATCAGGATAACGTTCTGAGTCTGGACGATATGGATGAACGTACGAAACTGCAAGTTGAGATTCTGAATTATCTGGTGAATGAACCTGTCAAAAACATCTCGGAAATCGTGTCCAAAAATATTAGCGATATTTCCTACGGTCAGGATCTTACTTTCACTATTACCGAAAGGCTTAAGGATTTTGTGAATCCTAACCAGCCACTGGCTTTAGAGTGGGTTTTTGACTTGATAGATCGGCAAGTCGATGACGAAGACCATAACCAAAAACTTAAAGAGATGGTGCTGGCTGAGTTTAAAACAATTCGTAAGGGAAAAATTGAGAATAAAACTTCATTCACCTTACGTGATTTGCATAAATCCGCCGTAGTACTGGCACTGAAGGAAAGTAAACAAGGCCAAGTGAATTTCATCTGTTTGACTGGTACGCCGGGGATTGGGAAAACATCGAGCGTTAAGACTTTGCTGGCAGATTTGGAAGGCTTTTTTTTCTTTTATACCAGTCCACGAGTGTTGATTAACGATGATGTGGTCAGTGATTTATCTAAAATATCAGCTACGATTACCAGTAACAGTGATGTGGTGACACAGGCACAGCAAATCTATTCGAAGATTCACAATACGGATTGTAAGGTGAATGCGCGTGGTGCCGCTATTGTGGGTGGTGTTGAAGATATGAAGATAGATCATGGCTCAAGTGTTCTATTGTTCAAACAAGATGAATACCGAAAGCTCAAAGACCTGGAACAGAATGCAAATGCCAATAGACGCTATGCCAATACTTCAGAATCTAAAATTACGGCAACCAATAAGAAGTTTGCCAGAGTGTTTGATTCATTAGGGGAAGCGACCCAGCAATTACTTGTATTCCATCCAGAGCTCAATAAACTGACGATGACTGTAGCAAGTCAGGCATTCATGCCATATAACACCACACCAGCTGGACCACGAAACCCAAGGGAAAACCAAAATAAAACTGTGGCAGCTTCCAGTTTGGATGGGCTGGAAAAAATGTTCCAATACAAAATCGATAAGAAGCCGACAGAGGCCAAAATCGAACGGAGAGAGTTTGCCAAAAAGTTCCCTAACATTGTGGTGATGTTTGATGAAATTACAGGGGATTCAGGTACACGTACTTTTATCAATGAGATGCTGAAATTCCTTTCCAAAAACTTCATTGAACCGTTTCAAGGTAATTCTCCATTTACGGTGACTGTGATTCTTGCAGATGCATCCCTTAGTAATGTGAATGCAATCCAAAATTACATGAAGAAACAGGACCAGTTACCAGCAAAAATGTTCATCTCTCCATCTTTGGGTAATTTCCCATTCAAGATGCAGACTGCAGATCTGGATGATGGTAACTCTGTTCGTTCTAGTATCCATATCATGGCGAATTGTTACCCGGCAAGTGATCTTAAAATCCAATATATGCTCAAGCAATACGCCGTAGTCCCTGAAACAGATGATTTTGGATTGGATAAGAACCTGACTCATCTATTTCGCCAGAAAGCTGGGGAAAGGACTCAACAGACTGCTATCGAGCTTATTCAAAAGAATCTTGAAGATGGTAAAAAGCAAGTTATCTACTTTGCTCAGGATAAAAATGCATTGGCCGCACTCAGAGATGCATTAGTCGATGAAGGAGTGGTTGGACGCTCTAAGATTGGCATTTTTGATAGCCAGTTAATGGGATACCACCGTACAGAGTTGCTGGATCGCAAAGAGACATTGCAAGTCGTACTGATTACTTCGACTGCGGCTAGGGGGATTTCATTCCCGAACTGTGATTCAATCATTGCTGCCATGCCTCGTTTCGCAATTGAAGCCTCTTTAATGGAAATCGCCCAGCTTGTTTACCGGGGACGTGGTGGATATTTGGATAAAGAGAAAAATGAGTGGGTCAACGGCGATGAACGTGATCGTTTGCTGACGATTCTGGTAGAAGATTTCTACTTGGTATCTAATGATGAAACTCAGACAGAGCTTGAATATAAAGTTAAGAGCTCATTGGATATGCTCTCAATTTTCATGCTTATTCGTGGGACTTTATACACTCGTATCACTGGGGATGCTGGCTTCAAAAAAACTCAGATCGCCATGATCCCAATTGGTGAGGTGAAAGATAAGACCAGTGATAAACCGGGGCTGGCTTCTTTGATCAGGGATTTCATCAAGGACGTGAATAGTGTTCTTTATAAGATTACTGCAACCGAAGGTGAGTTGGTTGGAAGGCTTAAGGCTGTGGTAGAGAAGGCTCAAACAGTTTACTCAGCAAATAAGCTCACTTCTACCTATAGTACTAAGACCAACAAATACCGAAGTTTTTACACACCTGCATTAACGCCTGAGTTAAAAGAACTTCAGTTCTACGAGAAATGGTGCCGGGAACATCATTCGCTTAAGTCCAGATTACTCACCATTAGCGATCAGGAAGATGCTTTGACGATTCCTGAAAATATCTATATCTGTGGGCCTATGATCATGGAAGATCGCTCAAACTTCGGTAACAAGGAGTCGTTTGATATTGCCAATGACAATCTCTCACAAAATTCTTTAAGGAAGTTCCTAAATGAGTTAATCGCCCTGCAGAGGGGATACCCTCAGTTGAATGCTTATAAGAACATTCAAAAGCATATCAGGGAGATCACGAATATGATTTCTTCTGTTCTTGAATCAGAAACGGATAGCTATACAAAGGAAGTTGAGCAACAGGGAATGATGCGTAAGCTCTGGGTGACGTACCCGGTAGCGGCAAACGAGCTGGTTAAACTTCAAGACAAGAACTTTGATAAAGACTGGTTTGATGCATTGAGCTTTGAGCTGAGAGTGAGGAATGCAGAGTTTCCGGTAATGCCAGAATATCGGGATCATCCATTTCGTGGTACTCAGCAATTATCAGGGCATCCAGTGTTTGAAAGGTTGTTCGAGCAGACAAATTTCATGCTTTGTCGTGAATTAAACTTGGTGAATACTTTGACTATGTTTAATGAATGATTCAAATTATATTATCTATTTAGTAGAGGATTAATGTGCATATACCTGCTGCACAAGAACAACTTAAATTCTTAAAAAATATTCAGCTGATTTTACAGTCGGGTAGTTTTAGTAGCACCTATAAATTTGCGTTGCTGATTAGCCTAAGCCGATTAGCTATTGAAAAAGGTAAAGATTCAGGTGAGAGTCTATCACTCGAATATACGGATATTGCTGAGAAGTTTATCGAGCTATATTGGAAGCAAGCAGTGCCATATACCTTTAATGATGAAGGCCAACTGATCTTAAATCAAAATAATGGTAAGCAAGCAGCGATTGTAAATCGAATCATTGGGCTTCGTCAGAGTTACTCATCCCTTGGACTGTTAAGACGAGATTCATTAGTGTGGTTGAAGCTAGTTAAAGATGTCGCTCGCACTGTAAAAGACATGCCAGTCCGTTATCTGCAAAACATCAATGGACAAAACTTTGAGTTTCTATACCGGCTTGAGCAATCAGGGAAGCAATTAATTTTATTACCGCAAGTCATGTATTGCTTACGACAATTTAGTGAAATTATTGAAGAACTCTGTCAGAAGCGCTGGATTGATTATATTCGTAGAAATAGTAGTAATGCCGAGATTTTGAATAAGTTACCAAACCTTGAGCAATTTATGTTTGAGCCGAGCCGAAATCAGCTTAATGCAGTTGCTACAGTATTGGTAGAGATGCAGGAGTGCAGATGCTTTTACTGTAATAAGGAAATGAAAAAGAATAATTACGCCGTAGACTATTTTATTCCTTGGTCAATGTATCCATCAGATACCGGGCATAACTTTGTGTTAGCCGATTCCCGCTGTAATTCTAAGAAAAGCAATCTATTGGCCTCACATGAATTTCTTTATAAATGGCAAGAGCGTAATGAAGAACAGGATTTGATTATTGTGGATCGGATATCAGTGCTCGGTTTTTTAACAGATAAAGAGCGGTCACATAAAGTGGCGGAGTGGGCATATGCTCAAGGGAAAGAAAATAATTATTTAATGTGGATGGGGGAAAATAGCAAATAAATCATGGCTCCCCTGAGATTAGACTAAAAATCCAATTGCTTTAAAAATACCGTAAAAAATGTTTACTGTACATTTGCTATGGGGTAATCTTAAAACTACTATTTATTGACTGATTGGTATATGACGACAGATAAGCATGAAGTCCTTCTCAGAATGAGAGCCATTGAACTCCTTGCATACTGGGAAGGTCGTTTGGTTACCAATCGTTTGATGAGCTGGTTTGGATTGAGTCGACAGCAGGCTTCTGCGGATATCAAGCGCTATAATACGCTGTATAACCCCGATGCCTTGATTCATGATCCCTCAGTCAAGGGTTATGTGCCTAAGGCCAGCTTCCAGCCTGTACTGACTACAGCGCATATCAATGAATATCTCAATATGCTGTCAGGTTTGGTTAGTGAATCGCATGCCCTGATTGCGACACCAGAACCGAATCTTGCAGCAGTTCAATTACCTGATCGCAGTGTACGTCCTGAAGTGATTCGGGAAGTTTTGCGTGCCTGTCGAACACAAAGCTGTCTCAAAATTATTTATGCCTCCATGCAGAATCCGCAGTGGCATGAACGCATCATTTCCCCACACACCCTGGTGTATACCGGTTTTCGCTGGCATGTCCGTGCCTATTGCCATCAGAGCAAGCAGTTTAAGGACTTTTTACTCTCCAGAATTGATCGTACACCTGTTGTGGTGGCGATTGAGTCAGTAGACCCTGCTCAGGATCAGCAATGGCATGAAGAAATTGTACTGACGCTGATCCCTAATCCAAAATTGAATGAAGCTCAAAAAGCGCTGGTCGAAAAAGACTTCGGCATGCCTGATGGCAGATTACAGATTTCGGTCAAAAAAGCCCTGGCTCACTATACTTTGCAGCGATATCAGGCCGCGATCACGCTGGCTGAGGCGGATGATGCCTTGAAATATCCCTTGGTACTACAACGCTCAGATATCGAAAAGCTGTCGTCTTACCTGTTTGATCAAGCTTCATAGGAGATTGGCCATGTTAGAACAATTTCATTATGACAGTGACCTGATTGGTGGCTCCCTGATGGTGCGTGAAAGCCGGCTGATCGCGGATCTGTTATTACGAGAAGCGACTCCAGAACAATGGCATCAGGCAATTCAGATTGACAATATTCTGCAAAAAAGAACGCCTGCTTCAGCCCAACGTAACGCCACTGCCATTCGTAAGCGTCTGGAGCGCTTAGAGCCTGATTTCTGGAAAGTGAACCGTACCGGGTTTGTCGGAGACCAAGCTTTCTGAGAGAATGTCCCGATGAAAAAAGTAAAATATACCCCTGAAATCAGAGAAAGAGCGGTTGAATTATTGATTGAATCCGAGAAAGATTATCCATCGAATTGGGCTGCGATCACCGCTATTGCTCCCAAGATAGGTTGTACTCCTGAAACTCTACGTGTTTGGTATCAAAAATATTTAGATAAACAAAACCCAATTAAAGTACAGCAACTTTCAGATCAAGAACGTATTAAACAACTCGAACGTGAAAATAAAGAACTGCAACGTGCTAACGAAATTCTACGTAAAGCAGCCGCTTTTTTCGCCCAGGCGGAGCTCGACCGCCCACACAAATAATGGTAGATTTCATCCATAACAATAAGGCGTTATATGGTGTTGAGGCGATTTGCAGGATTTTACCGATCGCGGCTTCTACCTATTATCGAACACTAGATTTCGTTGAAAACCCAGAACATCGAGCAAAGCGAGATCTACATGACTTGCATCATGCTGAACAAATTAAACGAATTTGGAAGGAAAGTTCAGGTCGATATGGTGTGCGTAAAGTTTGGCAAAAATTGAAACGTGAAGGCTATGTTATTGCTCGCTGTACAGTTGCTCGATTGATGCAAAAACTAGGTATACAAGGTGTTTGGCGTGGTAAGAATAAACAAACTACCCGTAGCCGAGAGGATCAAAAACGAGCAGATGACTTGGTGAAACGCAATTTTAGTGCTGATCATCCTGACCAGCTATGGGTCGCTGACTTCACGTATATTCAAACAAATTCAGGTTGGGTTTATACTGCATTTATTATTGATGTCTTCTCACGAGCAATTGTTGGATGGAAAGTATCGACACGGATGAATACAGATATGGTGCTCGATGCACTTGAGCAAGCGTTACATGCTCGAGACATGCCAAAGAATGTGATTCACCATAGTGACAGAGGGGTTCAATATCTTTCCATTCGCTATACCAATCGTTTAGAAGCAGCAAATTTACGAGCATCAGTCGGTACGACCGGTGATTCATACGATAACGCTTTGGCTGAAACAGTGAATGGCTTATACAAAACAGAGGTGATTGAATATTTAAAAGCAGACTGGCAAGGTTTAGCGGATGTACAACTTGCGACATTAAATTGGGTAGATTGGTTCAACAAAAAGCGTGTACACAGCGCATTGGGTTATGTATCGCCTTTTGAGTTTGAAGCAATGTACTATGATAAGATTAACCCGTTAGGTCACGTGGCCTAACTTAAATAAAAAGTCTCCGACAAACCCGGTACGGTTCA